>JBCCXA010000022.1 GCA_039192515.1 Verrucomicrobiota bacterium
TGTTTTCAGGACTACTACTTCTCATTTTTGACCAGCTTTTGCGTCTATTGTACCTATTACCAGTCTTTTCTCACAGTCCTTTTATACACTCACCCCTTTCCCATACTAAGCCAAATCACTTTTTCAGTGACAACTAATTAGAAGCGAATAAGCATCACGTTAGTCTAATAAAATACCAAGCAACAATGGTGAGAGTGACTTCCATTGATCTATTGTCAGATATCAATAGCAACTAAAGATTCCCATTGGCCACACTCAGCAAGATACCTCAAAAAGTAGCAAGGTATAATTTCATAAGAGAATTCAAAAGAAATCGATGGCTAGTGCACCTAAAGTTCATTTTGCTTGGGGGACAACTATTTTGTAGACTCCGTCATGCAAGCCCAAGCGATAAGTCGTTCCTTCGACGCCAGATGCGTCTTTCGTCATGTCGTATTTGATCTTCATTTCTTTTACGACAGGAAGACTCGTTGTATAGGTAGTACCGCCGTATTCAAATTCAAACACAGCGTCCTTTGCCGGATCAGAAAATGAAATCGCTTTAATTGTCTTTTTTCTATCTTCTCTTAGACTCTCCATGATCATATCACGGAAAAGCTTTGGGGTGTTGTTTGCAAATTGAACCAACTCGAACATGGCTTGATCATTCATTGAAACGGCACTGCGAAATGACTCTTCAAATGCTTTTTCTTTTTCGCCTGCAAGACAGGACGTCGCTAGCAAGGCTAAAAAGAAACTAGTAACTATGGATTTCATTTACTTATAGAATACCAAACCAACTCATACTTATTAACTGCACTACTGTAGTTAAGTACAATGAGAAAAGCAATAACCTCTCAGCAGACTTACGCTCGAGGTATGAGCCTGGCTTGTCCACCGTTTAAAAGTGCTCTGCAACTTGATTTATCTGCGAATAGTCTCTTGATCTATTGCGACTCTCAAAGAGGGGATAACAGTTTTACCAAATTCCATTTGTCTCCAAATAGACTTTCTTGAAGTAACTACACTTTTCTTTGAGCCCCCTAATCACACTTGCTTTTAGGATTCTTATAGCACAACCCACGCTCATCTGCGGAAGTATACACGTGAAAATATGAATATCATCCTCATAATGATGAAGCCCGCATGACGTCATAGAAGTTGAACAAGATGCGTAAAAGCTTAAGCCAGAAGAAAAAAAGGAGTCTGCGATGATGTATTAATAGAGTGATACCTCTAGGACACTTGATGCTGGCTCCATCTCCTATATAAATCTGTGCACCCGACGGGGGTCGAACCCATAACCTTCGGCTCCGGAAACCGACGCTCTATCCAATTGAGCTACGGGTGCAGGAAATCATGGCCCTAGATAGTCTCTTTTGCCTGCGTTGTGTTCAAGAAAATAAAGTGAATGACTCCAAGCGTCCTAATGACTGCCTAGAATGAGACTTCTGAAAAAATGCCAGAAAGGCTTTTGAGCTGACGGAGGGCTCTGTTCTATTTCCTCACCCTCTTCTATTCTAGGATGGACTTGAGGAACTGGGAGCATTGCTAATATGGCAGGACTTCCCTCATTACCCGCCCGGTCTAAACCTCTTAATGAAATGATATTATCTTGGGAAGTAGGATCTTCTAACGGAATAACGTAATTACGCTGCTCGGAACTCAAAACCTCTGAATGCCACTCCTCACCATCATTCCATTGACATATCCATTTCCAAACAGGTGGACTATCTTCCGAAATATTCCACTCAATCTTTAGTCCATCTTCGATGGGTTTTATGTCGAGCAGTGGCTGCTTAGGAAGCTCTGAGCTAAGCCAAGGAAAGGCAGGAGGCAATACATCTTCTGTAAAAGACTCACTCTGTAATAAGTCTGTAAGGCCCCGTTTGTTCTTAATCATACTGGTAATACTCCACTGGATATGCCCGGAGGAATATAACTTGGCTTGATCTTTCCTTTCCCGGATCAAATCTATTTGGGCAAGCGATTCACTAGCTGGTCTCTTAGGACCAATAAAGCTGCTACTAATCCCAGGCCAAAGATGCCGATTATTTATATTCTCCTGAGACCACCAATCAAGCAAAGGTAAAAAGGGCTGCCCCTCTGAGCTAATGGGCCAATAAAGCTGTGGTGACATATAGTCCACCCAACCTTGCCGCAGCCAAAGGCGCGAATCTGCACAGAGATCTTCATAGGAGTCGATACCGGTCTTGATGCCCTCGGGATAGTTCGGCCTCCAGATACCAAAAGGGCTTACCCCAAATTTCACCCAGGGCTTTTCCGCTTTGATGCTGCGGTACAAAGTGGAAACAAAATGATTAACCTTGGAACGTCGCCAAGCAGTACGTCCGAGCTCACCACCTTGATCTCGGTAGGCTTTCCATCTGCTGTAGTCTGGGAAATCTACTTTTTTGCGACTTTTCCATAATGGATAGGGATAAAAATAATCATCCATGTGAACACCATCTATGTCATAACGTTTGACCACATCCATGATCACCTGGATTGTATAATCCTTTGCCTCACCTCGAGTTGGGTCTAACCATAGGTAATTGCCATAACGCTTGACCAGATCAGGTCGCTTTTTACTAATATGACTGCGGTAGACATAACGACCTTTTGTTTTAACCGAGGTCAAAGCACGAAAAGGATTAAACCAAGCATGTAACTCCAAACCTCTTTTGTGAGCCTCTTCTACCGCAAAAGCGAGTGGATCGTAAAAAGGCTCAGGAGCTTTCCCCATTTTTCCCGTGAGATAGTAAGACCAGGGTTCAAATTCAGATGAATAAAAGGCATCACATGCTGGGCGCACTTGAAGAATAAGCGCATTGAGCTTTATCTGCTTCATCAAATCTAATATCTGAGTGAGCTCTTTCTTTTGCTCGTGCACGGATAGACCTGGTTTTGAGGGCCAGTCAATATTATGCACCGTAGCCATCCATGCACCTCGGAATTCCCTTTCCAGACTGGGTAAGGTATCTATTTCAGTGAGCTGGTAAGTATACTCTTGTACCTCAATGAGGCTTGGGGAGGCTTGGATATCTAGAGAAGAATAAACCATCCCCGGCCACAAACTCATCATGCCGGCAAAAACTCCTGATGCCATACTCTTGATTAGATCATTCACACACTTATTCCAACTATCTTAACGTTCGGCTTAACTCGCGGAGACTTTATTGAAGGATATTTATTATAGCTTTATCATCGCTGTTCCAAAACTTATCTACCCCTTTGCCGCTTTTACAAGAATTCAGATCTATTCTAACCATAATTTCTCCTACTTTCATAAAGCAGGCACTCTTAGCTTAAAAAATTTTCATACATTCCAATCTTCAAAGAGACATAAATTAAGCGGATTATTTAAAAATGATTTCTTTATGTCCCGACAACCTTCATCATACCCGGGTATGAAATCCGTAACTGTTCGTGTTCCCGCTACTACAGCAAATCTTGGACCAGGTTACGACTGCATGGGGATTGCTCTAAAACTTTACAACACGGCAACTATTCGCCCTGCTCAATCCAACCCCAGGCAACCTTTTCTACGCGAAATTATTGAACGCTTTTTTTCTGAAACAGGCTTAAGAAGAAGAGCATTTCATATTAAATTCGACGGAGATGTTCCATCATCTAGAGGACTTGGAAGCAGTGTGACTGTTAGACTGGGTCTCCTCATGGCTCTTAATGAATTTTATCAGAATCCTCTCTCCCCTACCAAAGTTCTCGATCTCACGGTAGAGCTAGAGGGTCATCCAGACAATGCGGTCCCCGCCTTTCACGGAGGCTTTTGCGCGTGTATAGACTGCGATCACATCCGAGCAGAGGTACCACTCAATCTAAAATTCATCGCAGTCATTCCATCCTTTAAAGTGAAAACAGAAGAGGCCCGAACCGTCATCCCCAAACGCGTCAGTCATAAGGATGCCGTGACCAATCTCCGTAACTCAGCCATGATCACTGGAGCCTTTTGCACTAGGCAGTATGAAAAATTAGCAGGATGCTTTGTCGACAAATTGCACCAACCTTACCGGGCAAAACTTATTCCCGGTTTCGATGAAACAATAGATGCTGCCATACAAGCGGGAGCGCTAGGAGCCTTTCTAAGTGGTTCTGGCTCAACCATCATGGCTATTTCCCAATCAGGCAATAGTAAGGTGGCGAATGCTATGAGAGATGCGCTCAGAAACGCCGGCCACAAAAATATTGTCGATCACGTGCTAGCTGTGGATAACGAAGGGGCGAAAGTATTAAGACAAGCGCGAAAATACTGATACCTCAGATTTTTACGACTTCTTAGTAACTGCTTTCTTAGCCACTTTCTTCGCGGCCTTTTTCTTGGCTTCACGCGGAGGGAATTCAAAGCCGGTTGTGCCATCTTCCTTAAGAATCAAAAAGGCTTTGAAGGGACGACGTGTCTTTTTACTTACAAAGCCCGACATGAGATCCGTCTTACGCTCTGTCAATAGCTTAACTACTTGCTCACGAGTAATTTCCTGCTCTAGAATTTTTTTAGAAACTCTAAACTTAGTTTTGTCACCAGCCTTTGATGTTTTGCCATTGGTGCCGTTCGTTCCATCCTCACTGCCTTTAGGGCTTTCCGTAACAAAAGCATTAGGTGTTTCAAAAACTCGTAAACCGGTAGTTGGACAAATGCCTACAGGCTCTTGACCCTCAAAATTCGCTTCTTCTTCGCTGCCATTAGAACCATTACCCCAATCTAATGTCACCTCCTTACTGTCATCAAGACGGACATAAGCACTAAACGGGCGCCCCATGCGGCTGCGAAATTCGTCCAGGGGGCCAACAACTCGGTTTGCCAGTAACTCACGAACCTCCTCTAGATCCATAATCCGTCCTGCAATAGCCTTGCGAACAACAAGAGACCCATCCTTGGTGCGAAAATCGCGCAAGGTTTCGATCATCTGCGCGCCAGAGAATGGATCGTGTAAATCTATTTCACGAGTTTCTACCTCCTCGGGATTGAAACCGCGGACACCCTCTACTACATCACGTGTGATATCTTGTATCTCTTTCATGAACTCCGGTCGACTTAGCTCACCGCGTTCAATCATTTTGAGCTTATACTCCCACTCACCTGTCAACTCAGGAGAAGACAGAGCAGGGATCTTCATCACATTGATTGTTTCCAGTAAATTGAAAGCCTTGGGTGTGGGTTCAAGCTCACGTCCATTGCGCAGCAAATAACGTTCTGCTATTAAGTTTTCTATAATAGAAGCTCGGGTAGCTGGAGTACCTAAGCCTTTTTCTGCCATAGCATCTCTCAACTCTTCATCCTCCACTAACTTGCCTGCACTTTCCATGGCTGATAGAAGCGTTGCTTCCGAGAAACGAGCAGGAGGTTTAGTTGCTAATGAATGAATTTCCATATCCTCAACGTTAACTTTTTCACCCTCCTGCAGAGGTATCAAAGTGGGCTGATCATTCTTATCTTTAGCTTCGAGCTCTGCTTCTTTCCCATAAATGGCTAACCAGCCAGGCTCTTTTAAAACTTTTCCTTCCGTCTTAAATGTATGTTCCTCGACGCGAGTGAGACGGGTTGTAACCTCGTAAACAGCCGGGGGAAAGAACACTGCAAGGAAGCGCTTCACAACAAGGTCGAAGATACGCTGCTCGCCTTCGTTAAGCTTCTTATCCGTCACATCTAAGGTCGGTATAATCGCAAAGTGATCTGAAACTTTAGCTTGGTTGAAAATACGCTTGTTTGGGCGAATCCAGCCCTCTTTTAAAATCTGGCCTGCATGACTTGCATATGACATTCCTTTTAACTTCTCCATGGTTTGCACCACAGTGCTTATATAGTCTTCAGGTAAATAACGGCTATCGGTTCTTGGATAAGTCAACAGTTTATGACGCTCATACAAAGACTGCGCAAATTGCAATGTGGACCGGGCTGAAAACCCAAACTTAGAGTTCCCCTCTCTTTGCAAAGAAGTCAGATCAAATAAAAGTGGTGAAGCCTTCGAGGAAGGTTTGCTCTTCTCCTCGACTGCCCCTATTTTGCCTTTGCAAAATTCTGCTATGTCCTTGGCTTTAGCTTCATCCCAAATTCTTTCCGCCTTTAATTCTTTTTGTTTATCTTCTTCGCCCCTGTCTTTAGCAGGCTTCTTAAATGACTCATCAAACCAACGCCCCATATACTCACCAGCCTCAGCCCCAAAGCTTCCATGCACTTCCCAATAGGGCTTGGGTTCGAAGTGCTTTATCTTCTCTTCTCTCTTGACGACAATGGTCAAAGTAGGTGTTTGAACTCGTCCCACAGTAGTCTTGTGAAACCCACCTCCTTGGGAATTAAATGAAGTCATGGCACGAGTGCCGTTGATTCCTACTAACCAATCCGCTTCTGAACGACAAATCGCTGCATCCGCAAGGGGCAACATTTCTTCGTCCGAGCGAAGTCTTTCAAACTGCTGAACAATAGCAGCAGGGGTCATGGATTGCATCCAGAGTCTCTTAGTAGGCTTTTTAGAACCCACTAATTGTATAATATAACGGAAAATCAATTCCCCTTCTCGACCCGCATCGCACGCATTAATGATGCAATCGATATCTTTGCGTTTGATAAGCTTCTTGATTAACTTAAAGCGAGCTTCTGACTTTTTGATAGGATTCAACTCAAAATAAGTCGGCACAACAGGTAGATTTGCTATGTTCCACTTACCTCGCTTCGGCTCTTGATCAGGTGGGGCACCTATTTCAACTAAATGACCGACTGCAGAACTAATGACGAACTGATCGTTTTCAAAGAAATCTTTATCCTTTTCAAACTTACCATACTTGGAGCCTATCACTCGTGACAAATCTGTCGCCACGCTTGGCTTCTCTGCTATGACCAATGACTTCGCCATTTATTTCTAACCTATTTATTTAGTCCGTTTTTACAAACACTTTACCTGGAAGCTGTTGAACCAGTTTCTTCATCTCAAGTCGGAGCAACGTAGAAGACACTTTCGCTGTTGGCAATCCACATTTTCGAGTAATGTAATCCAATTCCATCTCCTCGTCTCCAATACTTTCTAAAATTGTAACCTCATCTTTAGACAAATCTGACGGCATTGCGCGCTTTTTTATTCCAACTATCTCCTTTGGTACCAAAAAAGCGAACTCATCCATCACGTCTTCCACTCCCTCGACTAATTTTGCGCCATCTTTAATCAAACGATGACAACCTGCCGCGTACCCCTGATCAATTCGTCCTGGTACCGCAAAAACTTGCCTACCCTGTTCCATGGCCCTCTGTGCGGTGATTAAAGCACCGCTCTCAGCCCCCGCTTCTATGACCAAAACCCCTGAGCTTAAACCACTTACGATTCTATTGCGCATCGGAAACGTTTGACGGTCGGGGGCTCTTCCCAGGGCAAATTCAGAGATCAATAGCCCCCCGCTTTCACTAATTTTGTCTGCTAAAATTTCATTTTCTGAAGGATATATTCTATCAAGTGAACACCCCATAACTGCCACCGTGCTCCCTTTAGCTGCAAGTGCGCCTTGATGGGCCATCGTATCGATCCCCCTAGCCAAGCCACTGACAATCGAGATCCCCGAATAAGCCATCTGGTAAGAGAGCTTTTTGGCGACCTCACCTCCATAATAACTTGTATGCCGAGACCCAACTACAGCAATAGACATTTTTTCAAGGCACGATGGATCCCCCTTAATATAGAGGACGAGTGGAGGATCATAAATCTCTCTCAACTTCACAGGATAGCGGTCATCCTCATAATGAATCACCTCTAGGCCGAGAGCTTTGGCATCATCTAGCTCCTTCTCTAAATCAAAACAAAGCTGCCAATCGGAAATCGTATCAGCTACCTTCTGCCCAATTCCATCGATCTGGGCTAATCGCGAGGCAGGAGTTGTCAAAATAGCTTCTACTGAGCCTAGCACTTGACGCATTTTTGCCACACGCACAGGTCCAACAAGCCGAATACCATTCAAGATGACATAGGCACTTCGTTTATCCATTCTTAGAACTCGACAACACCTAACTCAAAAAGTAAACCAGAAAAAATTCTAGATTGGACATGATCCCAGACTCATGTATCTTTGCCCCATGGCATACACACTACCCCAACTAACTTACGCAGAAGATGCGCTTGAACCCCACATCGATGCAACTACCATGGGTATTCACCATGGAAAACATCACAATACCTATATCACAAAACTTAATGCTGCTCTTGAATCAGAATCAACCCTAGCTGAGAAATCAATCGAGGATCTTATCAGCGATCTCGATGCTGTTCCTGAGGCTATTCGAGGTGCAGTCCGTAACAATGGTGGTGGACATGCAAACCATAGTTTTTTTTGGACCATCATCGGACCAAATGCCGGTGGAGAACCAACGGGCGCCCTAGCTGAAGCGATTACCTCCACTTTTGGAAGCTTTGATGCATTTAAAGAGAAATTTGAAGCCGCTGGAGCGACACGTTTTGGAAGTGGATGGGCTTGGCTTTCCCTCAAAGACGGTAAGTTAGAAGTCACCTCCACACCCAATCAAGACAGCCCAGTCATGGAAGGGGGGACGCCTATCGTTGGATGCGATGTCTGGGAACATGCTTATTACCTTAAATATCAAAACCGTCGCCCAGATTACCTAAAAGCTTTCTGGAATGTCGTTAATTGGGATGCAGCGGGCAAGATTTATGACGCAGCTAAATAAATAGAGCGTTTCCTGCAAACTTTAAAACCGGCCAATTAGTGGCCGGTTTTTTTGCCTACTCTTCGAGACTACGTGAGGTCATCCGACCACCCCTTCATCCTCCGGCTCAACCGGGAAAGCTAAAAAATTTGTGCGGAGCACCCTGCTGCTTAGATCGGGGTCAGTCTCAGGGGATCAAAGCTAAAAAATTTGTGCGGAGCACTCTACTGCTAAGGCCGGGGCCAGTGTCAGGGGATCAAAAGCCATACGATCAAAACTCCATGCGCTTGATGATTCATGCCTATGCCAAAAAGAAGGCCACCCCTCATATCTTCAGACATTCATGTGCCACACATTTACTAAAGAACAATGCTAATTTAAGACATGTCCAAGAGCTTCTAGGTCATGGCAGTCTAGCCACTACTGAAAAATACGTTCACTTAACCATTACCGATCTCAAAGAAGCTCATAGAAAGTTTCATCCCAAGGAGAGGTCACTCCATTGACAATCGCCACATACTGTTATGAAATGCTACAAAATTTAAATCATGCCAGAATTTCCCATCCATAATCCTCACGACAAAATTTTTAAAAGCGTTTTCAGCCGCAAGGATGCAGCTACAGAATTTTTTAAAAAACATCTACCAAGTGAACTGACCCAACATATCGATTGGCAAAGTTTACAACTAGAGCCAGGTAGTTTTGTGGATGAAATCCTCAAAGGTTCAGAAAGTGATTTACTCTACAAAGTCCAAATCAAAGGTGTGGATACTTGGCTTTACACACTTTTCGAACATCAAACTCAGGAGGATAAGTTGATGGCCTTTAGGTTGCTGCGCTACATGGTTCGAATATGGGAGCAGTTCTTAAAACAAATTCCAGACGCCAAAAAACTACCTGTCATTTTGCCGATAGTTTTACACCAAAATAAAGATGAGTGGAAAGTTAGTAAGAAATTTTCAGATCTTCTAGATATTCCCAATCTATTCAAAGCTTCGGTTACTCCATATACACCTGATTTTAGTTATGAAGTAGTAGACTTGGCCGCTATTAGCCCTGAGCAGATTCAAGGACATGTAGCTTACCGAGCTGCTTTGAGTTTGATGAAAGCAGCCAGAGAAGATAGAATTTTGCCTTGGCTCAAGAGTATATCAGGACTATTTGATCAAGTGATCAGGGAACAGGAAGGGCATGAATTATTAAGAACTTTACTCCTTTACATGCTACAAATCGACGGCCGAGAGGCTATTGACATCGAGGTAATCAAAGATACAATAAATGAAGAAAAAATTAAGGAAGATATCATGAGTATCGCAGAACAATTAAGAAGAGAAGGTCTTCAAGAAGGTCTTCAAGAAGGTTGTAAGCAAACTTTGATTGGACAAATTGATTTTGCTGAAGGGGCTTTGGGCATGAAAAAATCTTATACCAGCGATCTTGAGAAGAAAACAGTTTCTGAGCTAGAACAAATACTCGATAACCTCCAAGTCCAAATAACAGAAAAGCTCAAGAACTAGCCAAAAAGCTACTAAGCTTTTTCCAAGACTTGTCACCCAAGCCCACAGTGGCGCAGAGTCCCACAAGAAAAAGAGGGTCGAGGAAGATATTTAAAAAGTGACACCTCTATAAGACTCTATATTTCTTGGAGCTAGGATCTTGCCCAAATCCTTGAGTCTCTATGGCATCCTTCGGATTAAACCGGCTGTTTTAAAGAAAGCCATTTAGGGTTAATCATTTTTATCGAGCAAGCGATTAAGCTACCAACAACGGAACCCCGATGACAATTGTCCCCACCAACTAATGCGTTATTAATAATCCCCGCATCAAAATCATTATGGTATTTCCAGCAAAGATATAAAGATGCTGGGAACGCATCCTTAATATAACAGGCTGTGCTCAACTTTTTTCCGATCACGATTCTATCTGGATATGAGCTCCATTGCTCAGCTTGTTTCGCAGAGAATGAATCGTTGGCTACTTCAGCAAGTGCATTTCGTAGCGGCGTACCCAATGATATTGCGTGTAGCAACATGACTAGTGTCTCAGCCGCCTTGATAACCATCTTGTTTTGATGGGTCAAAAGGACATGATAGCGCGCGATCTCTATTAAATCTTTAAGATCATTTACTCCAATTTCGGATAAGCTGGCTACTAGTGCAGGGACTTGTGATAGCCCTCCAATGTGCTCATCGTCAATTCCGCACTTCTGAAGGGATCTACCTTGCGCATAATGAGTAAAAAATGCCCGGTGATATTCTTCAACATAAGTATCATGATGAAACCCAGGTGTTAGCATACATTCAACATATCTTTCCGCCCAAGTTTCCACATCATAATCAGAGTTACTTATCACGAAATCATGTAACTCTCTGGCTAATTTAAAATTCACCGTGTTTTCGCCAGCTTCCAAAAATTGGTGATAGTGAATATCTCGCTTACCCCAGTAAATAGCCTGCTCTTTCAAAATATCTGCTTTGTCATTCACTGCGTTGTAACTTGAACGCCATAAAATGCTATCGGGGTGTTTAGCTTTAGGTTTTTCGTATGACTGAAAATCGGGGAAGTCACGATCCAAAGCAGCTCGATCATAATACCAATGAACTGGCATCGAAAGAGCATCTGCTGCAAGACTACCCTTATAAGCTAAATCTAATGGTTTATCCATAGGGAACCATAACGGCAAATGGTTAGTCCTCAACCTGAAGAGAGTAAGTTCTGATTAAATGCGTCAGTAAAGCGCAGATTTTACAAGATTCCCTCCGTGACACTACCAATCTGATCAAAGATACTCTTGACCACTAAGTAGATTCGAAAAACCATAAATAGGCCAACAAGATAGTAGACATACATAGGCAAACGTTTGGCCATGTTTTGACTCACGCTGTGGGCTTCATCAAGACTTTGGTCTGCCAAATGCTGAAAGATAAATTCTAGCTTTCCTGAAGCTTCCGCCGTCTCCACCATTTCTACTTCTTCGCTATGAAATAAAGAAGCACTTTGAAAAGCTTGTGATAGCGGTTGCCCTTTTGTGAGTAATAGGTGCCCGGTTTCCAAATCTTCTTTGAAGAAATCACTCCCAGTAGCAACGGATGCCTTTTCCCAGCATTCATCCAATCTCATGCCAGCTAGAAGCATTTGTCGCATACTTATAAAAAAGCGGTAAACTGCGAGATACCGAAGAAATGAACCTATCCAGGGTATCTTTATTAAAAGGCGGTCAATCGAACTGCTCGGTATTATTCCACTATCTCTTCCACGCAAGACCATGACAGCGACAACGATTAGTAAATACGCGGGAAACAGTAGTAATATACACTCCAAGAGTGCCCAGAATAAACCCTTCGTGGCAAAAGTAATAATGCTGGGGACAAAAACTCCTAAATGATAAAGAACGGCTGGGTATAGGAAGCCACTCATAAGAGTCTTGCGGAGCTTGTTTTGTCTCTCTTCGGCTTCGGCAATCATTTTGAGTGACTCCGCCATGCGCCCAGAAACTTCACCTGCTGCTACAAAATCGAGCTGATGGTTTTTCAGGAAATCGTCGACTTCAGCAGCAGCGCCCACAAAGCTTTTGCCCGCTTCAATACCCATGCGCAGTTTTCGCGAAACATCCACAGATAACCCGCTAGACTTTGTTTCTAAGTGATGAAGCGCTTGGATAATGGGCACACCACCCTCCAAAAGAGTAGAGAGCTTCCTCAGGTACTGCGCTTGCATTAGCTCTAATCATAAAGCCTTAGTTAACCATTAGGCTAGGCTAAATCTTGAAATGCTAGAACCATGGAAGAATTATCACTGACGAAGCTCTTACTTTTATGTGCATGATTGCATAAAGTATGCAGCCTTATATACTTAACAGTTTAGATCTAAATGAAAAAGTCTTTTACCACTTTTATTTTTTTATTAGCTAGCCTTTGGGCTCTCACTCCCAACCATACCCAAG
This sequence comes from Verrucomicrobiota bacterium, assembly GCA_039192515.1. Taxonomy (NCBI): domain Bacteria; kingdom Pseudomonadati; phylum Verrucomicrobiota; species Verrucomicrobiota bacterium. The sequence continues at coordinate 12,585 of JBCCXA010000022.1, forward strand.
CGCAAGTGACGGCAAAGCTTATTTCTGAGCAATCGTCCATCCAACCAGGTCAACCATTTCGTTTAGGGCTTTTACTGGAAATGGAAGAGGGATGGCATACTTACCATCAGAATCCTGGAGATGCTGGATTTCCTCCATCAGTTACCTGGGATTTACCGGAAGGCTACACCGTAACCCCCCTATCTTTTCCCGAACCCATCGAGTTTCTCACCGCCGACATCCAAAGCTTTGGCTACAAAAATGAAGTGCTTCATATCACGACAATCACTCCTCCTAGGGATCAAACCGTAGGCGATTCAGTTGTCATTAAAGGTGTAGCAAATTGGCTAGCCTGTGAGGAAGTGTGTATCCCTCAAAGTGCTGATTTGGAAATCACTCTGAAAGTAAGTGATAAGCCCTTGCAACTTTCCGGCGAGTCCACCCTATTCAAAAAATATGAGGTGACCAAACATGCTGCTTCCAAGAAAACGAGCGCCAAAGATTCGAATCCTATTACACCGCTAAGTGCAATCCTTTTCGCATTCATAGGCGGACTCATCCTCAATCTCATGCCTTGTGTGTTCCCCGTCTTGTCTCTCAAAATATTTGGCTTCGTCAGTCAATCTGGCCATGACCCTTGGAAGACTCGTGTTCACGGACTGGTATTCGCTACTGGAGTGCTCATTTCCTTTTGGGTCCTTGCAGGAGCTTTACTGACCTTCCGGTCTGCGGGTGCGGAACTCGGCTGGGGGTTCCAATTGCAAAGCCCCCTTTTCATCGCACTGCTAGGCCTACTATTCTTTGGTCTTGCACTTAATATGGCGGGTGTTTTTGAAATTGGAACTTCCTTCATAGGACTGGCAGGTAAATCACAAAATCTTGGGGGTCACGCCGATTCGTTTCTTAGTGGAGTTTTAGCAACCCTCGTTGCGACTCCCTGCACGGCACCTTTTATGGGAGCATCTCTAGGCTTTGCCCTGACTCAACCCGCTTACGTATCTATGCTTATCTTTACATCACTTGGCATTGGTATGGCAACTCCGTATGTCATTCTCTCCTTTTTCCCCAAACTACTTTCCTTCTTACCCAAGCCCGGACCTTGGATGGAGTCTTTCAAACAAGGCATGTCTTTCTTACTATTTGCCACTGTCATTTGGCTGATCTGGGTTTTGAATCAACAAATTGGAGCCGATGGTGTATTGCGCTTCATGGTTGGGCTACTTGGTTTCGCTATTGCTGCATGGGTTTACGGCCGATGGACGACCCCCTTACGATCAAAAAGCGTTCGTGGTTTTGCATGGGTTTTATCTTTGATACTCGTTGCTCTCTCTCTCACCACAGCCTGGCCGAGTCAGGAAGATAGCAAATGGCAGGATTACACTCCTTCTCTAGTGACTAGCTTACGTGAGAATAACGAGCCCGTGTTTATTGATTTCACTGCGGCGTGGTGTGTGACGTGCCAGGTGAATAAAAAGGTCGCCTTACGCACAGAAGAAGTGGAGGCTCGTTTCGATGAGCTCAAGGTTCAACGCATCAAAGCAGACTGGACGAACAAAAACCCCGAAATTACCAAAGCGCTTGAATCTTATAACCGTTCGGGGGTTCCCCTTTATGTGCTTTATGCTCCGGGTCGTGATAAACCTATTTTACTACCGGAAATCTTGACCCCTCAAATTGTGCTAGATGCGCTCGACCAACTAGAGCCTTCCTCTTGATCCAATGCGGTTACAGAGCGCAAAAATCACATTGTCTTTGTCATAAATCAAGGAATACTCCTTCGGATGAAAATAGCTATCGCTTCAGATCACGCAGGCTTTCGTTACAAAGAAAAAATTCGCACCTACCTCTCTGAAAAAGGCCATGAGATTAAGGATTTTGGAACTTATTCTGATGAATCATGCGACTATCCCGATTTCATTCGACCCTGTGCCGAAGCAGTTGCCGCAGGCGAATATGAGAGAGGAATCGTTCTTGGTGGCTCTGGGAATGGAGAAGCGATAGCCGCTAATAAAGTAAAAGGTATTCGCTGCGGGCTTTGCTGGAATACAGAACTCGCCAAGCTCAATCGTAAACATAACGATGGAAATGTTCTCTCACTCGGTGAACGAGTCACTCCTGAAGAGTCTATTTTAGAAATTGTCCAAACCTGGATTGACACTGATTTTGATGGGGGACGCCACAGCCTACGCATCGCAAAGCTCGAAAATTGCTAGCAGTCACTAGTTGGACCCTAGCCATCGAGACTTGCTCTAAATTTTGCGGGAGAAACACCCCTTTCCTTCTTAAAAACTCGAGAGAAATGATAACGATCACAAAAATGCAATTGCCTAGCAATCTCTTCAATAGGATCCCTTGTAAAATGTAGTAAGATGCAGGCTCTTCTTATCTTTTCCTTCCGTATCAGCATTTGAGGACTCTGTCCAATGGTCTTGGTGAATTTACGAACAAAAGCATCTACATGCATTCCTGCGATTTTAGCTAGTGCAAGATTTGACATGTCCAGTGCTTTCTCATTTTCAACTAACTCAAGCACTGAAAAAATAGATGGATTATCATGATCATCAGGGGGATTCTCTGAAAAGTCAGGCACATTTAATATAGCCTCATGAAGGATAGCTAGAAGTTGAAGCTTTGTTTTTATGGAGTTAGACTCTCTGAAGCTTTTGATAGAGACTAGCTTGGATTGCATTCTAGCTTCCATAGGAAATTCGTAAATCCCAAGCTCTAGATCCTTAAATATACCTGTCACACTAAAGTAAACACAAAAGTGTTCTAGAGGGTGTCGTAGCTCCGAAGTAAATGGAGTGTTAGGCGAGATGAGGTAATACTTGCTGGGCAATAATTGAATGATTTTATCTTTAAAGTAAATACATGCACCACCCCTATTATGGTAATACAAACGCCAATAAGGAACAGGAATCGGCCATCTGGGCCATTGGGTTAAGTTAAACTGTCTATAGCTATGTATATGAAAGCTTGGGTGCCTCATTTTTTCTCATAAATTCGCTAGTGCAATGAATATACATATTTAGATTTACATATTTCAATATTTTTTCTTAAAAAGCCGGAAAATAATCAAATAGGCCATTTTTATACATTTTTAGAAAATGGCAGTAAAAACCCCAAAGGCCTCTTGAAAACAGTCGTTTATTGGCTTGTCCGGTTCTGAATGGCCTTAAATGGAATGCTCACATCGAAATAAAGCGTCTTTTCTTTCCCATGAATAGTCACCTTCATCATATCAAAGGGATACTCCAGCTTCTGCTCTAAAAGTTTGGCCTGAAAATAGTTCAAGACTGTATGTACTTCATCGGCAGAGATAATCACAAAGGCTTGGTCTTTTGATTCCCCTGTTTTATTACCCACGATGGATTGAAGTAAACCGTAAAACCGATGGCGATGGAATACGGCTTGGGCTAACTTACTTCTTTCCCTCATGAGGTCGGCCAACATGAGATGCATATTTGCATCTACAGGACATTCTTTTAACCATTTTTGAGCGTTCACCAAAAAGAGGTTGGGATCTTTTTTGTAATCCTCTAGCAAATCTCTCCTTTGCTCCCGGCTTACCCAGCCACCGGTAAAAGATGGGCTTCGCGCATAAGACAGGCGAAGCTCTGTAAATGGATCCAATGATACTAGCAGATCTATCTGCCTTTCTTCGCCATAAAGCAACGCTGAGCAAAAGAGCATTCCGGCAAGCAAACAATATTTCATATACCGAGAAGCTTCTCTATGGAGATGTCTCTAATAGCCGGTCCCACAATCCGTCAAATTCCTCATTAGACTCTTCCGTAAGCATTTGATAATAACCATCAATTTCGCCTGCTACCTCACCTTGTTGTATGATGACTTGACACAGCACATCTAAACCTTGATGCAATTTGGTGCCGGGTAGGATCTTAATGATTTGGCCTCTGAAATAGACTTTTTCTTTAAATTCGCCCTCCAAAACCACATATTGGCTTAAGAAACCAATGGGTTTCGTAGAGCCATTAGACACACTGACTAGCTGAGCTACATAGTAAGTAGGTTCATCGACTGGGTCCTCTACCTCAATAGCACCTAGAAAGTCGTCTAGATCCTGCTTAACCATTCCCATTTCAACAAATTCATTCTCAATGGAACGCACTTTATCAACCAGCAGCCAACCTCCTCCCAGTATCGCGATAGTGATAATAATCACAATACCAAGGCAGCCAATTCCACAGCCCGTTACTACCTTTCCTAGTCCATCCTTATTGTCAGGCATATGTTTTTTTAGCCTATAGGTTGATATTTACAACCTTTCATATCTTGTCTGCTCTTGCATTTTCTAATAAATAGGCAACCGTGCCTCATCCGACTTGTCCTACTCTGGGGTCACAGGTGAAAACTTCTGGAAACTCCGCTTAAAACGGCACCTGACAAAAATGGATGTTTAATATGAATTCAAAAACGCTCTAGATGATGGACTTTAGTCTCTGTTGCGATCTGTTCACGCATACTTTAAAAAGCCTATTTTCCTGATTGACGCAGGTTTTAATAATGCGTAGCCTCTTAGGCTTTTCACCATGAGAGAGAAAATCACATTACAATGTACAGAAGCAAAAGAAGAGGGTAAGCCTCCTTCACGCTATATTTCTACGAAGAATAAGAAACTGACCCCTGGACGTATTGAGCGTAAGAAATACAACCCTTTTCTACGCCGCCATACGCTTCACAGAGAGATCAAATAAGTATTTAGGCCCATCTCTTCAATCTCTAAATATCTTCGAAACAACCTACCTTCAACAAGCCCATCTCGAGACTTTTGACCCGAGACGTGCAAAGCTTAGCACCTGCCACCGCGGGATTGCGGACGGTTTTTTCTTGAGATAAGAAAAGATTTTCTAATAGCAGCCAAGTCCAGAGAAGATCGGAACCATGCTTTGTATGACAACCTGATCTAAGCGGCACAATGCTCAACGCTTTTCTCTTCGAGTATTGCATTCAACACTCCTATTCTTATCTATGGAATGTTACCCTTTTTTAGCCTTTCTCAATTCTCATCATTTGGTAGCTAGAGCAGTCCCATGAGTAGGTCGCCCCGCGCTAATTCGTGGAGCGACGGAACGGAATGAGTCAACTGGGCTAACCATTCTTTATGTCACAATCCGATTGAGAAGCCCTCGAGTTTCATCACAGGGGGATTTTAGTTGCTGGGTGCGAATAAAAAAGAGGCTTGATGATATAACTTAGTTTGATTTCAATTATTTAGGAACGTGATCAAAATCAATTCTACCCTTGATGCCTTCTATTCATTGAATATTAATTTAGGACTTATTCAAGGGAGAGGAGTATCTTCGCGTTTAGAAACAGAAACCAAAGATATATAACAAAAATGAGCATCATTTCAAAATTGATCATGTTTGGATTCTCAGTCCTCTGGGCAAGTTTTCATCTGCCCGCTGCAGAGCGAAAACCCAACATCATTTTGATCATGGCCGATGATGTGGGCTGGGAATGTTTTGGCTCATATGGAGCTGAGGATTATCAAACTCCCCATCTAGATAAGCTCGCTTCTGAAGGCATTCGCTTCAATCACTGTTACTCGACACCCATTTGTACGCCATCGCGTATCAAAATCATGACAGGTCAATATAACTTTCGGAACTACACCCACTTTGGATATCTTAACCCAAAGGATAAGACTTTCGGACATCTGCTGAAGTCTGCGGGTTATAAAACGGCCATCGCCGGTAAGTGGCAACTCAATGGGATTTATTCAAAGAATGCTGGCTACCAGGACAGTCAGCGCCCCTTGCAGGCGGGTTTTGATGAGTCTTGCCTATGGCAAGTCACCAAAGGTAAGACCCATACCAATGGGGGTGGAGAACGTTTTTGGAGCCCCCCACTGGAGCATAACGGCACGTTTATATCAGCTCAAGAGAATGCGGGAAAATACGGTCCCGACATCATGTCGGATTTTGTTTGTGATTTTATAGAACGACATAAGGATGCCCCTTTCTTTGTTTATTATCCTACGGTTTTAGTTCATGACCCGTTTGTCGCTACACCTGATAGTATTGGAGACCTGCAACAAACGAACAAGTCACCTGAGGATGTAGCAAGGAAAAAAGAAAATTTCGTAGCCATGGTGAACTACATGGACAAGATCATTGGTAAAATTGTGAAAAAGGTGGAAGAGGTAGGCCAGATAGAAAATACCATCATTCTATTCACAGCGGATAATGGTACGCATAAAAACATTACTTCCAGTTGGAAAGGGCAACAGATTACTGGTGGTAAAGGAACCACGAAAGATATGGGAACACGAGTGCCACTTATTGCCTACTGGAAAGACCGTGCCCCAAGTGGAGCCGTTTTGGATGATATGATCGACTTTACAGATTTTTACACAACCTTTGCTGATGCAGCAGGAATCAGATTAAATGGTGACGATCCCATTGATGGGCGCAGCTTCTTACCTCAGCTCAGGGGTGAGAAAGGTAATCCAAGAGATTGGGTACTCCTGCATTACCAGCCTTACTGGGGAAGATTTCAAGGCAAGCAGTATGTTCGTAATCCCCTGTTTAAATTATATCGGGATGGCCGTTTCTACAAAGTGCCTCAAGATTTAAAGGAGGAAACGAATCTTGCAAAAGGGCAATTAGCTGAAGAAGAAATAACGGCTCAACAAATGCTTCAGAAGGTATTTGAAATAGCCCCTCCTTCTCCTCCACTTCATGGAGGAAAAGCTGCCCAAGAACGCCCTACTTATCCGGAATGGAAGAACATTGTCGACCCAAATGACTAGGAGTCTCCAAGGATTCAGTTAGCCCTTGGCAAACGATGCAAATCATTTGCTCTATTTCACTAGAAGCATCTAGATTTTGAAAAGTTCCCGGGATGAAAAAAAAATTGTCAGAGACTCATCTAACATTTATTCTTATGCATTCTGTAACCTGCATAAATCAGGTTAATAGCCATTGTCCCATGGTGTAACGGTAGCACAGCAGATTTTGGTTCTGCTTGTCTAGGTTCGAATCCTAGTGGGACAACCATTTAAGTCATTGATAGACAACAACTTACTACTTTCTTAGTATTGACAAACCCACATCTACTATAACTACTAGAACACAAATGTCTTAATAAGCATATTATTAGTCATTTTATTTATAATTTAAAGCTGTATTGACCAAGCTTTGTCATTACTTGAGTAGCTTTCAACTCAATTGCTTAATATCATAATCTAGAGGGTAATTTAAAAAATATGAATCTAACTAGATGAAAACATATAAAAATTTAGTTTCAGTATTTTAATAAATAAAAGGGATGTATTGACATACTCAATAATGTAAATCATAGGCTTGTCACTATTGAGTGATCTGTCATAAAAAATAATTAGAATAGATTTTAAATAAATAGCTATTTAGTTTTTAGAAATTATTATGAGTAACATAACGCAAAATGCCGTTAAGCAAATACATGAGGCATTAAATGAAACAGATTTCACTACAATAAATTTTGAAATATGCCTTACTCCAGAAAAATATGGTTCTTTGGTAGAAGTAACATTCCTAGATAATAAAAATTATCAATTTCAGCTTAGTAATCATTATAAAGAGGAATACGCCTATAAACTAACATACAATCCAGGGGAAGTGGCTGTTACCGAGAACGTAAACGTTCTTACATTCAGCGAAGCAGTACATTGCCTTAAAGCCTGGGCTACCAACATTAAGAGAGAACTTCTTTCTAGTAGTTATGCTTTTCAGGAAATTGAAAAACTTAAAAAGGATTTTGAACTAAAACTAAAATCTAAATTTGGTAAAACTAATCCTGATTTTACATCTGGTGAGATTAGTAAAATAAAGCAATCCTTGAGTGCAGTCATCAAAGATTTTGAGGAATTGAAAAAGGATAATAAAATAAAAACAAAACAGTTGAGTGAAATAAAAAGAGAACTCAATACGCTAAAGAATAATTTAGGATTAATGCCCAAAAAAGCATGGATAAGAAGTGCTTCTGGGAAGATATGGTCGATAGGCACAAAGATATTATCCTCTAGTGTTGGGCAAAATGCATTGACGAAACTAACAGACAAACTCATTGAACCAACATCTAATTGACATTATACGTCACAGCTAACTATTGCGTGGTTGAATTCGATCTATATGACATTATAAACCCGTATTAGTTCATGAAGATGAAATCACGCTTAAGTTCATTCGCGATAGATTTCTAAAAGATATCTAAACAGAGCTTGGGTCTTGAAATCGAAAATTCTACTGGCTTAGGTGTAATAATCCTGTTCAAGTGTCATCAAATTATTATTAGTAAAATATATACGAAATTTGTCATTACTTTTGTATTAAGATGTCTTTAAAACATCAATACAAATGAAGACATTTAAGGACACTGGTTATATAAGTCTTTAATAATAAGACATTTATGAGGACTTTTGAGGACATCCTAGTAGCTTCGAATCCTAGTGGGACAACCATCATATTTGGCTTTTACAGAGGTAATCATCTCTTTGTGGCTCGCGCTTTAGGCATGTCGTTCAACTTCTGTGACATCATCTAGGCTAAATATTATAAATCGATTGAAATGATTTTCCTGCTTGAGACGTCATACGTACACACAACAAAATGGAGGATATAATATGTTCATCAAAAAAATTATTTTAGGATTCATGGTCGTCATATTTTTAAGCTTTGTCCAACCGAGCGAATCAGTAGCAGGCATTTCTATTCATATTAAAGGTGGCAAGCACTATGGAAAGTGCTACAAACACTATTCATATCCTAACTCCTACAGGATTTACCGATATCACCCTAAGCATTATCGGTCGTATCATTATTCACCCAGAAGTAAGAACAAGTATAGTGGTTACCGTTATCTAAGGAAAGGCTACTCCTATCACCCTCACCATTACTACAGGTGCAGATAGAAACTTATAAAAGACTCTTGCGACTTGCAGTAGCTAGCCATGATAACTTTTATCCATGGTGATATTAGAACCGAGTGATACTTTGGAGACTTAAAAATCTGGGCAAGATCTTGCCTCAAGAAACATAGAAGCTTCTAAAAGTATTACCCGTTAAGACCTATATCCCTGCTCTATCAGGGCTGGCGCTGCGCGCGCTTGAGAGTTGGCGTTTACTTACTGCTCAGGCGATATCATTGCCTACCTCTTGGCTGATTCTTTTTGCATTACTAGGACATCATCCGAGTCAAAGCGTCACACACAGTGATTTGTGAAGAAAAGTTTCAGAGAACTGGACAATTGGGCGAATTGCAAGGAATATTGACCCATGGAGAAGTGCGCCAAAAAATATCGATTCGACTTGCATACCCATTCGCGTTTCTCTCATGACTGCCATACACAACCAGAGGATCTAGTAGCAGCAGCTAAGGCAGCTGGCCTAGATGGCCTGGCAATTACAGATCATGACAACTCAGGCTGTGTCGAATATTTTAGCCAAGTCGGATTGCTTCGTGATGATGGCCAACCCGTTGATGACTTTCTCATTATACCGGGCCAAGAAATTAGTACTTCGTCGGGCCATATGCTCACCTACTGTGCAAAACTACCTAACTTGAGGGGTATTTCGCCTGAAAAGGCAATTGAGCTCGTTCGCATGCAAAATGGCCTTTGCTTCCCCGCCCACCCCTATGATCGGTTCCGCTCCGGCATAAGGGAAAAAGTTTTAGATCGTTTGGATATTGATGGTATTGAAGGCTTCAACGCAGCTTGCACGTTCCAGCGCTACAATCAACAAGCTGAGCAATACGGTAAAAAGAAGCAGATACCTTTACTTGCGGGTAGTGACTCACATGACCCAGAAACAGTTGGACTAGCTTCTACGGAACTTCTCCTAGAATCATTTGACCTGAGCTCAGTGCTTGAGGCACTCAAGGGTAGCCCCAAAATGTGCAAGGGCTACATCACTCTATCCCAATCTGTAAACAAAACTTTTGGTCTCGTATTTCCTCGGGTTAAAGCTCGGAAAGCCCAACGATCTGCCGTTAAAGTCCGTGTAGCACCAGCAAAATAGACTCAAGCAATACCAAGAGACCTCGATTGCCATTTCTCTGAGATGCGCTAGCTTATTCAGGCACATGTCGGAAAATGGTCTCAGTCATATTACTATCAAGGGGGCACGCCAGAATAACTTACAGAATTTAGATCTGCAGCTACCCATAAATGAACTCATTGTTCTCACAGGTGTCAGCGGTTCTGGAAAGTCCTCCCTAGCATTTGATACTCTTTATGCTGAGGGTCAACGTCGCTACACTGAAACTTTTAGTCCCTACACCAGACAATTTCTTGAGCGTATGGACAAACCTCAGGTTGATGAAATAAGTGGGATTCCTCCCGCCGTAGCCATCAACCAAGCAAACTCTGTTAGGACATCAAGGTCTACCGTAGGAACCATTACGGAGATTGCCGACTATCTTAAAATGCTATTCCCAAGAATGGCTGAGCTGCGTTCGCCCAAGACTGGCCGCAATATCAAACCCTGGAGTGCACAGGAGATCGCTGAAGATCTTCTTACCAACCATCTCGATATAGAGGTACTCATCACTTTCTCTGTGCCTTTCCCTAAAAAGACGAAGGCACAAGAAATCAAAGACTTTTTACAAGCTCAGGGATATATTCGGATTCTCCATGAACAAAAACCAACTCGCTTGGATCAAGTGACCTTTGAAAAAAAACTAGCCAAAGATGGTCGTGTCGTAGTCATTCAAGATCGCGTCAAACTTACTCAGGCAAATAAATCACGCTTAATTGAAAGTTTGGCCACTGGACTTAAATTAGGAAAAAAACACATCGTCATTTATTCTTGTAGAGACCAAGCAATCCTAAAGAAATACTCAAGCACTTGGTCAGATCCTGATACAGGAGAGACTTACCTAGCTCCTACCCCATCACTCTTTAGTTTTAATAACCCAGTAGGAGCTTGTCCAAGCTGCAAGGGATTTGGTCGAATCATAGAAATTGATTACCAACGTGCCTTGCCTGATCGCACCATTGGTGTAGAGGACGGTGTCGTCAAACCCTTTCAAACAGAATCTTTTAAGGACTGTCAAAAAGACCTTGAGAGAGCATGTAAGAAAAAGAAAATTCCTACTGGCATTGCCTTCCGCAAACTTTCTCCTGAAGACCAGCATTTCATCATTTATGGTGAAATAGATACTATTTCGGAGGCAGAATGGGATGGAAAATCATGGTATGGGGTCAAAGGTTTCTTTGATTGGCTAGAAACCAAAACTTATAAAATGCATGTCCGCATTTTACTTTCCAAGTATCGAGCTTACCGCACATGCCCCGACTGTTCAGGCAACCGCTTTAATGAAAAACTGAACAACTGGTTTTTGGGTAATGAAGAGGAACTACACAAAGGTGGCTTTCGCTCATTAGCTTTACCTGAAATTAATAATCTTCCTCTAAGGGACTGTCAGAAATTCTTTGATCATATCAAAACAGCAGATTCCTCATGTGATATCTTGCTCCGACAAATTCGTTCACGTCTCATGTTCCTGAATCAAGTTGGCTTGGGCTATCTCACCCTGAACCGTTCAACCAGAACCTTATCCGGTGGAGAAGTCCAGCGCGTTAACCTCACTACCTGCCTGGGAACATCCCTTGTCCAAACCCTTTTTGTTTTAGATGAGCCTAGCATTGGATTACATACCAGAGACACTGACCAACTTATTCAAGTTCTCAAAAATTTACGTGACCAAGGAAATACTGTGATTGTTGTTGAGCACGACGATGCAATGATGCTAGCTGCAGACACGCTCTTGGAATTAGGCCCGGGACCTGGCAACAATGGAGGCTCTATTACCTTTCAGGGCAGCAGAGAATCTCTGTTGACCTCAACCGATTCACTAACCGGGCAGTATCTCAGTGGTCAAAAGCAAATTTCTATTCCCGAAAAGAGACGCCCCGTTGCTGCCCCAAAGACTAGTCGTTCTAAGACCAAAGAGAATACACCACCCGTAAACGAATGGATCTTTTTTAAAGGTGCGAGTCATCATAACATCCAAAATCTTAATGTAGAAATCCCTCTACAAAGACTCGTTTGCATCACAGGAGTGAGTGGCAGTGGCAAGTCAACTCTCGTTCATGATGTTATATATAAACATGTCTTGCTTGCTCTCGGTAAAAATCCTGACGAGCCTGGAAAGTTAAAATCTATCAAGGGGGCTACTTCCATCACAGATGCTCTGCTTGTCGATCAAACACCACTTGCAGCGACTCCTCGTTCGACCCCGGCTCTTTATGCTGATTGCTATGATGATATTCGCTCGCTCTTTGCCATGACCGATGCGGCTCAACGAGCAGGTCTGACTGCATCTGCCTTTTCCTTTAATACAGGAAATGGGCGCTGTGATCGGTGTGGTGGCAGTGGTTATGAAAAAATCAGCATGCAGTTTCTCTCAGATCTATTCGTGCTTTGTCCAGCTTGTGAAGGAAAACGCTTCCAATCTCACGTCTTAGATATTTTATTTGAAGGAAAAAGCATCCATGAAGTTCTCCATTTAACCATCAGTGAGGCAATTGTTTTTTTTGCAGACGTTCAAGAAAAAACATCACAAGATAGTACTAAAGTCCCTAAATTCTGCTCTTCCATTATTGAGAAACTAAAACTCATTGCAGAAGTAGGGCTAGGTTATCTCAAACTGGGTCAGCCTATTAACAATCTCTCGGGAGGTGAAGCTCAACGCTTAAAGTTAGTCAGCACACTCGCGCAATCTTTAGCTGGTTTTACACCAAGGAAGAAAAGAACAGATAAGCGAAACCCTGAATTACCAGGCGCTAAGCCCAAACCCAAAAATAAATTAATCATTCTTGATGAACCAACAACCGGATTACATTTTGATGACATCCGTATGTTACTAAATGTTTTTCAACGACTGGTGGATGCCGGGCATACGCTAATCGTCATCGAGCATAATCTGGATGTCATCAAGTGTGCCGACTGGGTTTTGGACCTCGGTCCAGAGGCAGGTGATCAAGGTGGACGACTAATGGCGGCAGGAACTCCCGAGCAAATTGCAGACAACCCCGCAAGTCTTACCGGCAAGTATCTTAAGACCAAACTTAACCCAATTAAGAAACTAGGCCCTAAACATAAAAACAACACAAAACGCAAGGCATCATTGAATAAAGCAAAAAATGGCACTCACAACACTATCTCCATCACGGGGGCTAGACATCATAATCTCAAGGATATCGACATTGATATCCCACGTAATCAAAATATAGTGATAACTGGATTATCAGGATCTGGGAAAAGTTCCCTAGCCTTTGATCTACTCTTTGCTGAAGGGCAACGTCGTTACCTGGATTGCCTAAACACTTATGCACGTCAATTTGTCGAACAGCTCGAAAAACCAGACGTAGATTCTATTGTTGGCATCCCGCCATCTGTCGCCATTGAGCAGAGAACAACCCGTGGAGGCCGTAAATCGACTGTTGCCACTGTGACTGAGATCTATCACTTTCTTAGGCTTCTTTACAGTAAACTGGGGGTTCAACATGACCCGGATACGTTGGAGCCTGCCATTCTCCAGGGAGCAGATGAAATCATTGCTAGAGTTCACAAAGAATTAAAATCCAATCGCAAAGTTTCTAAAGAACTATCGCTACTCGCGCCACTTATTAAGTCTCGTAAAGGATTTCACAAGGAAGTCGCTAAATGGGCGAAGAAGAAAGGCTATCATTATTTGCGTGTAGATGGAAAATGGGTAGAACCATCTAAGTTTGAAGCGTTAGATAGATACCGTGAACATACCATTGATGTCATACTGGGCAACATGACCTCTGAAAGCAAAAACTTAGCGTCCCAAATTAATCACGCACTAGAAATTGGCAAGGGCACTTTCTATACCTTGGACAATCAGGGCGACGAAACGATTTATAGCACACAACTTTTTTGCCCTTCTACCGGCAGGTCTTTTGATGAATTAGATCCGCGTCTTTTTTCCTATAATAGCCCACACGGTTGGTGCCCTGAATGCCAGGGCTATGGAACTGTGGCTGAGGTAAAACTCCAAGCTGAAGATGAAGCCGAGCGAGAACAAGAACTAGAGCAACTTTTGGAGGAGAAAGAAGAAACAGAATTTGTAGAGTGCTCGACTTGCCAAGGCGCACGTTTAAATGCCCAAGCCCGTGCAGTTTACTTTGAAGGTAGAAGTGTTCCGGAAATCAATGCCATGACTGTGGTCGAGCTCAAACACTTTCTACTAAATCTTAAGCTTAACAAACGTTCCAAGGTCATTGCTCGTGACATTTTACCTGAAATCACTCAGCGGCTACATTTCTTAGAACAAGTCGGCTTGGGTTACTTAAATCTAGACAGGTCTGCTCCTACTTTATCCGGTGGTGAATCACAGCGGATTCGCCTTGCCGCACAGATAGGGTCTAACTTACAGGGCGTGCTTTATGTGCTAGATGAACCAACGATCGGGCTTCACCCAAGAGATAATGAAGATCTAATAGGTATTCTCCATCAACTTAAAGACAGAGGCAATTCGGTCATTATTGTTGAACATGACGAAGACACTATGCGTGCTTCTGACCATATCATTGACCTCGGCCCTGGAGCTGGCGTAAATGGTGGACGGATCATTGCTCAGGGCAGTTGGAAGGAAATCTCCAAACAGACGAAGTCCGTCACTGGAACCCTACTAGGCAACCCTATGTCTCACCCTTTAAGTGGTAAAAGGCGATCCATTCCAAAATTAGATAATAGGCCAATCAAAGAAAGCCCTTGGTTAACCATCCAAGGAGCAACCGCGAATAACCTAAAGGGAATCGACATTCAAATCCCAAGGCAGAGGCTTACGGTTCTGACTGGAGTTAGTGGTTCTGGCAAAAGCACTTTAATGCATGATGTCATTTATGAGGCGGCACTTAAGGCTATTCAACAGGACAACACCAAAACTAAGAAGGCTCATCAAACAAATCCACCTAGCATTTCAGGAGATAACTTTGCTATGGCCTATGGCTTTGATGCATTTTGGAAAATCATGGAGGTAGACCAAGCCCCCATAGGAAAAACCTCTCGCTCTACCGTTGCCACCTATATAGGTCTTATGGATCACCTACGAATTCTCTTTGCCCAAGTAAATGAAGCTAAGATTCAAGGCTTCACGAAGTCACACTTTTCTTTCAATAGTGGTCCAGGACGTTGTCAAACTTGTATGGGGCAGGGAACTATTAAGGTGCAAATGAATTTTCTCCCACCTGCATACATACCGTGTGAAACTTGCCAAGGCCGTCGTTGGACTGATCCAGTTTTAGCGGTTCGATTCAAAGATCTTAATATTTATGATGTCTTAGAGTTAAGTGTGGATGAAGCTATCGCTTTTTTCGAAAGCCATGTTCAAATACATACGGTATTAGAACTACTTCAGCAAACAGGGCTAGGCTATCTCAAGCTTGGTCAGACTAGCCCTACTTTATCAGGAGGTGAAGCACAGCGTTTGAAGCTTGTTGCTGAGCTGGCAGGAGTAGCCGCCATGGACCGTAAACTCGAACTAAGCACTCGCGCATTAGAAAAGAAAGAATACCTCTACCTTTTAGAAGAACCTACTGTTGGCTTGCATTTGTCTGATGTTAGAAGGCTTCTTGAAATCATTCACCGCCTCGTCGACGCAGGCCATACAGTCATTGTCATAGAACACCATTTAGATGTCATAGCCGAAGCAGATTTTGTCATTGATATTGGCCCAGAAGGTGGACTTGCTGGTGGTGAAATAGTTGCTCAAGGCACTCCAGAACAGCTTGCAAAAAATAAGAAGAGCCATACCGCTCGCTATTTAAAACCGCTTCTTAAATAATATTTAAAAGGAATTATGATTTAGTGGTTAAAAGAGATATGTAAAAAGCTTGAGTCACATAAAAAGAGAATCGACGAAGATGTATGCAACCACATCGCCTAAGCGTTGCTTTTAGTAGCAAGCAAAGTCGAAACTATCTAGCGCGCAGAGCACTAGTCCTGATAGAGTAGGGAGATAGCTATCAATAGCTGATGCCTCTAGGAAGCTCTATGTTTCTTGGGGGCCAAGGTCTTACATAAATCTTTAAGTATCTAGTGCTGCATTCGGGTTAAACTTCACTGCCTTTTGAATCACCGAGAACTCTCATACGGTATTTACTTGTATCTCATGACAATTAAAAACGATTTCATCATCCACATAATCGACGATGACTTCCGAATGATCTTCGATTTCTCCACTAATCAATTTTCTAGAAAGACCCGTTTCAATTTTTCTCTGTAAGTAGCGCTTAAGGGGTCTAGCACCATAAACTGAATCATAACCTTCCTCAGCTATGTGTGCTTTTGCGGTATCCGTCAGTTCTATGCGAATTCCACGATCTGCTAAACGTTCGCGTAGTTGTTCTAAGAGTAAATCGACAATCTTTACGATATCCTCTTTTTGCAAGACACCAAACAAGACGGTTTCATCCAAGCGATTAAGCAATTCGGGACGAAAATGTTCTCGTAACATACCAAAAACTCGATTTCTTATTTCCTCCGAAATCTTTCCACTCGAACCTACTTCAAGAAGCTCGGGACTTCCGATATTTGAAGTCATAATAATAATAGTATTTTTAAAATCAACAGTTCGCCCTTTACTATCCGTCACCCTACCATCATCGAGTATCTGCAAGAAAATATTGAAAACGTCATGGTGCGCTTTCTCAATTTCATCAAACAGTAGGACACTGTAGGGTTTGCGACGAACGGCTTCGGTAAGTTGTCCACCTTCCTCATAACCCACATAACCAGGAGGTGCACCGATCAAACGTGCAACGCTGTGCTTTTCCATATACTCGCTCATGTCGATGCGAATCATACTTTCTTCTGAATCAAATAGCGCTTCAGCAAGCGCCCTTGCCAGCTCAGTCTTCCCAACGCCCGTTGGCCCTAGAAAAATAAAAGAACCTATAGGTCTTTTCGGATCCTTAAGCCCTGAGCGAGCTCGTAAAACTGCATCACTCACCGCTTGCACCGCATCATCTTGACCAATGACTCGTTGGTGTAAAATTTCCTCTAGGCGTAGTAGTTTTGTTTTTTCCCCTTCCATCAAACGAGAAACAGGAACACCAGTCCAGCGCGACACAACATCAGCTATCTCATCCGGTGTTACCTCCTCACATATTAACTGTTGCTCATTACTACGCTTGGATAGATGAGCTTCTTCATCCTTAAGTTTTGCTTCCAACTCTGGAAGCTTGCCATATTGAAGCTCGGCTACTTTGTTGAGATCATAGTTACGTTGAGCTACCTCTATCTCACGCTTTACCTTCTCTAATTCACTGCGAAGGTCTTGTAGGCGATCCACACCCTCTTTTTCTTTCTCCCAACGTGCTTTGATTTGGTCACGATCGGCTTTCAGATTGCCAAGTTCTTTTTCGAGGTCTCTTAACCTCTCTCTTGAGGCCTTGTCTTTTTCTTTCTTAAGCGCCTCTCTCTCTATTTCTAACTGCATGGCTCTTCGCTCTAAGGATTCAAGCTCTTCTGGCATGCTTTCAATTTCGGTTCGTAACTTGGCCGCCGCTTCGTCCATCAAGTCAATAGCTTTATCCGGTAAGAACCGGTCTGAGATATAGCGATCTGATAATACAGCTGCTGAGACTAACGCAGCATCTTGTATCCGAACCCCATGATGTAATTCATATCGCTCACTCAAACCTCTCAAGATAGAGATGGTATCCTCAACAGTAGGTTCATCCACCAACACTTGCTGGAAGCGCCGCTCCAGTGCAGGATCTTTTTCAACATATTTCCGATATTCGTCTAGGGTAGTTGCGCCAATACAATGGAGCTCTCCACGAGCTAACATAGGCTTCAACATATTGCCTGCATCCATAGAGCCTTCCGTTTTACCAGCCCCTACCATGGTATGAATTTCATCTATAAAAAGAATAATCTGACCTTCCGCCTTTGTGACCTCTTGTAAAACAGCCTTTAAACGCTCTTCAAATTCTCCTCTAAATTTCGCCCCAGCTAAGAGGGCTCCAAAATCTAAAGCGACAATGCGTTTATCTTGCAGGCTATCTGGAACATCTCGCTCAACAATTCTGCGAGCCAAGCCCTCCACAATAGCCGTTTTTCCGACACCTGGCTCACCAATCAGAACCGGATTATTTTTTGTTCTTCTGGATAGTACTTGGATAGATCGACGAATCTCTTGATCCCGCCCAATAACTGGATCGAGCTTACCTTGTTGAGCAAGCTGTGTGAGATCTTGACCATATTTGTCTAGAGCCTCATAAGTGCTTTCGGGGTTTTGACTAGTGACTCTTTGTTTTCCTCTAACCTCTTCCATAGCTTTCAAGAAGTCCTTCTTTTTGAAAGCGAGTTCCCGGAATACTTTGCCTGTGATGGTGCCACTCGATTCATCAAACATTGGCAAAACCAAATGCTCGACACTCACATACTCATCTTTCAGCCTTTTGGCTTCTTCGTGAGCTTTCGCTAAAAGTTTATTAAGCCTCTGCGTCACATAAGTTTGCCCATCTTCAGCAGCACCAGAAACTTTAGGTTCTTTATCCAAGTGTGACTTGATTTGATAATTTAGCTCATCGGGCCGCTGCCCACTTTTTTCTACGAGTCTTCCGATTAAGCCTCCTTCCTGATCCAAGAGAGAAAGTAGGAGGTGCTCAATATCTACTGCTTGGTGGCTCTGAGCATGACAAACTCGCTGAGCTGCCATTACGGCATCCTGCGCTTTCTCCGTAAATTTTTTTAAATCCATATTTATTTTCCTCTCTTTATTACTCATATCTACCCATCACATCTTATGCCAAAAATATTTCCTTATCTCATATTCATAACATCTTGATTGTGAGTAACTTACATATTTTAATATAAACTCTGTATGAGTCATTATGTCTCATCAAGGCAATTCCCATCGCATTTCTGTCCCGGTTTAATCAAAGGGCCTAACAGAAATTGAGCGAGATACCTAAAAGCTTGAGGCACAAGAAAAAGAGCTTCGCCGAAGATATATCTAAAGGTAATAGGTCTAGACGACTCCATGTTTCATCCGGCCAAGATCTTAGGCAGATCTTTAAGTCTCTATTGCATTAGTCGAGTTAAAAATTAGTTAAAATAATTTCTATGAAAAGGCGTCTATATTGATGTAACTTTTTGACTAGCAAAACATAAAGATTGAAATTATATGGAAGCAGTGTTGAGTTTATGCATTACCATTTCTCTATGATAAAGAAAAAGTATACACTTTTAGCTCTTCTTTGCTGCGCATCGCTAGTTATTTTGATCAACCAAGGTGTGGCTCTATCCTGGCCCTTCGGCAAGAAAGATGAAGAACAAAAAGCCACTGCAGAGATCATTATTAACGAAGAGCCCCTCAAGAGAGACACCAAGCTTACGACGAGTTTTTCATCAGTCGTCAAGAAGATAAGCCCTAGCGTTGTCAGTATTTACACCACAAAGATAGTAAATGTCCAACAACACCCTTTTCGCAATGATCCATTTTTTCATTACTTCTTTGGTATTCCCCCTAGGCAGGCACCGGGAGGAGATCCTGATTCCGAGCAGGGGGGGCGTCGCCAACCAGCAGGATTAGGATCAGGCGTTATTGTCTCTTCAGATGGTTATATTTTGACCAATCATCATGTCGTCGCTGAAGCAGACGAAATCAAAGTTCATTTACAGGATGGAACCGAGCGTGAGCTAGATGCTACTTTAGTCGGCAGTGACCCTCATACAGACATAGCCGTTCTCAAGCTCGACAGCGACGAACTCCCTACTTCTATCTTAGGTAATAGTGATCATGTTGAAGTGGGAGACATTGTTCTAGCGATCGGTAATCCTTTTGATGTCGGACAAACCGTCACTATGGGAATCGTAAGTGCCAAAGGGAAAAAACAGGCCCTTGGAGGAGATATCACCTACCAAGACTTCATTCAGACGGACGCCTCTATAAACCCAGGAAATTCTGGAGGAGCCCTGGTTGATGCTCAAGGACGCGTCGTTGGTATTAACACTGCCATTTTCAGTCGTTCAGGTGGAAACTTAGGTATTGGATTTGCCGTGCCCATCAATATGGCTCGAAATGTCATGGAGCAACTTATCCAGACAGGTCGCATCTCGAGAGGATATCTTGGAATCGGTATGGATCTGAAACCTTTGTCCGCCGATGACCCCAGAGCGGAAGCTTTTGGGTTAAAAGGGAAGCGAGGTATTATTATTACCGAGGTAGTTGCTGACAGCCCTGCAGAAGAAGCAGGTATTAAAAATGGCGACGTTTTATTTGAATACAATGGTGATGCCATCAAGACAAACCAAGAGTTACAAATACTTGTAGGGAACACTCAGCCAGGCACTGAGATCACAGTCAAAGTCTATCGAGATGGCAAACCAATAGAGCTTCAGGTAACTCTGGCAGAAAACGAAGAGCGTAGCACACCGGCAAATAATGATACTGAAGAAGAAAAGGAAGAAAATGTCCGAACCGGAGTCTTGCTTGATGGGGTTGAAATTCAGAACCTCAACCCGGAATTAAGAAGCCAATTACAAATCCCCGAAGCTACAGAGGGCGTTTTAGTCACTCGCGTAGAACCTTCTTCTGCTGCATATCAAGCAGAACTGCGTCGGGGAAATATTATCTCTGAAGTCTCGAGGCAAGAAGTGACCTCTGTAAGTGAAGCCCGGAAAGCACTCAAAAACTCCAATGAGAAAAACGTTCTTTTACGCATTCTTTCAGCAGGTCGTGACCAGTGGGTGGCTCGCTATATCAGTGTTGCGAGAAATTAATCGCCTTATACCCAAGTTATCGTAGTTATTTTTTTAACTTCCTGGAGATATGCTTTGCGTCTAACTGTATTACTATGAGTGACAAACCCTTTGTAATCGATCTTGCTAAACTAGTCATTTGTGCGGCTTGGGCAGATGAAAAATTATCTCATGAAGAAATGAACGCCCTTAAAGATCTTCTCTTTAACCTCGACTACATTTCCGGAGAAGATTGGGCGATCCTCAATATGTATTTAGAATCTCCAGTGACTGAAGAGGAAACAAATGTCATCCTTCAGCGAGTATTGGATGCTATCAGAACCCCAGAAGATAAAACTTATGCCGTAGAAATGCTGGAACATCTCTTCCAAAGCGACGGCGAAATTTCTGCTGAAGAAACTGCTTTTTTGGAAAAAATTAAGGGAGATATCTCGGAAGTAAAAACAGGGCTTTTTGCCGGGCTTAGCAAAGCGCTCACGACTGCAGTTGGCAAACGTAGAGACTCTGTCCAAGCATCCTGCCTTCGCGAAAATGATTCAACTGACTACATAGAAAATACTGTTTTTTATGATTTAAAGCGCAGGCAAGCAGCTACCGGTCTAAGCATCAATAAATCTGAAGATGAATTACGCAAAATCTGTTTTGCTACCGGACTGCTGGCCCACATCGCTTACCTTGACGAAGATATTTCCCAAGAAGAGCAACAAGCCATGAAAGAGGTCTTGGCTGAAGATTGGAACCTCGCCAAAGAAGAAGCTGATATATTAGTGCATCTTACCACTGAGCGCGCTAATAAGGGCTTGGACTATTTTCGTCTTTCCCATGGTTACTTTGAATGCACCAGCATCGATGAAAGAAAAAAGTTTCTGGTCACTCTCTTCCGTATAGCTAATGCTACGAACCATACAGACAATGAGGAAATAGAAGAAATTCGCGCGATTGGCACAAGCCTGAAGATTGCCCACAAAGATTTTATTAACGCCAAGCTTACCATTTCCCGGGAAGACCGTGGAGGGCTGTAGGTGCAGCTCCGGTAACGACAAGTCATGGTTTTAAAAAAGCGTTTTCTCGTTCGCCGGAAATATCCTTTATTAAGATAGGAGGTAAATCTCTTTGCATTTATCCTACTTACTGACAAGATGATATGTTCAAAATGTTAAGATTTTTGCCCATGAAAAACTGTTATCTCTTTTTTTTCTTAGTGTTAATAAGCACTTTGCCTTTTATTAACTGTTCTCCTAACAAAGACCAAAAATCTCTAAATACCTCTCTCCCACCTATTGAAGACCAAGCCATTCCCGTTGAGGATGGCGGCGAAATTGATCCTATCGCAAGCGATCAGGCTGTCAGAGGAGGTGTCTTCAATACCTGGGGAGGTGGTTACCCAAAATCTATTAACCAATGGCTGGACTACAACCAGTTTTCAAGCCAACTGTCTTCCCTCATGTTCGAGCCACTCATAGGGATGCACAGCACTGAGAACAGACCCGTAGGAGTTCTCGCTAGTTCATGGGAAATATCTGAGGATAAAACGACGTACACTTTTAAAATTCATGCTGAGGCCAAATGGAGTGATGGAACCGATATCACCGCTCAAGATATTCAGTTCTACTATGATATCATCATGGACCCCAAACACCTCACTTCCCTATTCCGGGTATCCCTCAGTAAACTGGACCGCCCAGAGATACTTGATAAAAAAACTCTTCGAGTTCGAGCGAATGAAGTGCACTGGAGAAATTTTTGGACTGCAGGAGGACTCACTGCTTTTCCTAAACATGCTTGGAAGGACCTTGATTTCAATTCTATTCATTTTGAGTTTCCTGTGGTTTCGGGTCCCTACCAAATTCATGAGGTAAAAACCAACCGCTCCATCAGTCTAAAAAGGCGCGGAGACTGGTGGGGACGCACCTTGAAATTCAATCAACACAAATACAACTTTGACTACCTTGTGTTTAAGTCCTTAGAAGATCGAACCAAGGCATTAGAAGTTCTAAAAAAAGGTGATTTCGACCTTTACCCCATCTACACTGCGCGGATTTGGGAACGGCAAACCAATTTTCCACAAGTGCAGAAAAACTGGGTGGTTCGTCAAACCATCTATAATCAAGAACCCAAGAGTTTTCAAGGATTTGCCATCAATCTTCGCAAGAAGAAGTTTCAGGACAAACAAGTCCGTCTTGCCCTTGGCCACCTTCTTAATCGTGAATTGATGCTAGAGAAACTCATGTTTGGTCAGTATTTCTTGCTCAATAATTACTTTCCTGACCTTTATCCCAACAACACCAATCCAAACCACCCTCTAATTCAATACTCTCCAGAAAAAGCCCGTAAATTGCTCGGTCAAGCCGGGTGGAAAATTAATGACCAAGGCTTACTTGAAAAAGATGGAGAAATTTTTAGTCTGAAATTTCTATACCATGGAACACCACTCCCTCACCTGACCATCTTCCTAGAAGATTTAAAGAAGGTTGGTTTGCAAGCGGAGTTGGATGTTGTTTCCTTAGCTAGTTTTCGCAAACGCATGGATAATCATGAATTCGACTTAGCTTGGACAAATTGGAGTGCCAGCCGCTTACGCGACCCCGAAAGCATGTGGCATTCTAAAACGGCCGATGATATTGCCACTCAAAACATACCAGGTATAGAAAATGAAGAAATTGATCAATTAATCGAAAAACAAAAATCTATCATGGATATTGATCAACGAAACGAAATCATTAAGGAAATCGATTTGGAACTTATAGACACAATACCTTACATTCTATTATGGCAATCAGATCGCCACAAACTTCTATACTGGAATCGCTTTGGAACCCCCAAGACTATCTTGGACAAATTTAATCGAGAAGACTCGGCTCTCGTCTACTGGTGGTTTGACCAAGACAAAGCAGATGCCCTACTCAAAGCTCAACAATCAAATTCGGCCTTACCAGCGGTAGCCTCTGAGATTCATTATTCCCACTAAGCTTGAATGACTTCCTATTTAATCAAGAGGTTCTTACTTATTGCTCCAACCCTGCTAGGGATATCTATACTCTGTTTTATTTTAATACAGTTTGTGCCTGGGGGGCCAGTAGAGGAAATGATTGCTAAAGTACAAGCTACTGCCGGAATGCAGGGCGGAAATGCAGAGGCTATTTCACAAGCAGAAATTGAAAACATCAAAAAATACTTCGGTTTTGATAAACCCGCACACGTTCGTTATTTCACCTGGCTAACAAATCTTTTCCAGGGTGATTGGGGAAACTCGCATGTTTATCACAAGCCTGTCCTGGAAGTCATCATCAGTAAAATGCCTATCTCTCTATTCTTTGGAGTCACCTCATTTATCCTGGCTTACTCCATATCTATTCCACTTGGGGTCATCAAAACACTAAAAAATAATACGAAGTTTGACATCATCTCCTCTATAGTCATATTCGCTGGTTATGTTATACCGGGCTTTGCTTTGGGGATCTTGCTCATCGTCTTTTTGGGGGGCGGCAGCTACTTAGATTGGTTTCCTATATCAGGTATCGTTTCCGACCATCATGAAAGCCTAACGCCCTGGGGAAAAGTCATCGACTTTCTCCATCATATGTGCCTGCCACTTACCTGTTACATGATAAGCCAGTTTGCCTTTCTAACCATGTTAACGAAAAACAGCCTACTTGAAGAAAAAAGTAAAGACTACATGCGAACTGCTATAGCTAAGGGACTGTCCGCTGATACGGTCATCTGGAAGCACGGCTTAAGAAATGCCATGATACCATTAGCCACGGGCATGGGTGAAATTTTTACGGTTATGTTCGCTGGCTCCTTACTCATCGAAAGAGTCTTTGATATCGATGGCATGGGACTTCTCTTTTATAACTCAATAGTAGGTCGCGACTACAATGTCGTATTAGGACTTATTCTTTTAATTAGCCTATTTACCATGCTAGGCCGTCTCTTCTCTGATGTGCTCTATGTCATCATAGATCCAAGAATTAGGTTACAGTAACAAACCAGAACATGTTTTCTTCATTAACTAAACGCCAGTTCAAAAGATTCCGCTCTATCAAGCGTGCTTGGTATTCATTAATCATTCTCAGCGCGTTATTTGTGTTATCACTTTTTAGTGAGCAAATCGCCAACGATAAGCCTCTGTTATTGGGCTACGATGGCAAAATTTTTTTTCCAACACTGAAGTTCTATACGGATAAAGATCTAGGAGGCCTTTACAAAACAGAAGCTGACTACAAGAAATTAGAGGGAGAAGCCCACTTTAAAAATAATGGAGGATGGATGATTTTCCCCATCGTACAATTTGATCCCTATAGCTCAGACTGGGATGAATCAGGAGCCCCTCCTCATGCTCCCTCTCTTAGACACCCTCTGGGAACAGACCACGCTGCTAGGGATGTATTTGCGAGGGTTCTTTATGGCTTCCGCACTAGCATGTTCTTTTCTCTTACCCTTAGCATATTTAGCACCATCATAGGCTTTATCATTGGTGCTATTCAGGGTTACACGGGAAGACATGTCGATATGACGATGCAACGACTCATTGAAATGTGGTCCGCGCTACCTTTTCTTTACGTGGTCATCTTGATGGGTTCCATTTATGGACAATCCTTTGGCGTGCTGTTATTTGTCTTCTGCCTTTTTCGTTGGATTGGGACATCCTACTATATACGTGCGGAGTTCCTTCGCCTTAAAAATCTAACCTTTGTCCAAGCCTCTCGTGCCATAGGTGGGGGGCATATTCGAGTCATTTTTCGCCAGATTATGCCTAACTCTCTGAACCCCATTATCACTCTTTTCCCCTTTGATATTATCATTGGGATCAGTTCACTCACAGCTTTAGACTTCCTGGGTTTCGGTCTTGCACCACCTGCTCCTTCATGGGGAGAACTCCTTCAACAGGGACTAGCGAATCTTTACGCCCCTTGGGTTGCAATTTCATCAGTAAGCGCTTTATTTATTACCTTGTTACTCGCTAGTTTTATTGGTGAAGGAGCACGTGCTGCTTTTGACACAAAAGCCGAGGAATGATCATGCCCAAGACGTTACTTAAAGTAGATGATTTAAAAATAGATTTTCACAACGGTAATGAAACCACCCAAGCCGTGAAAGGCATTTCTTTCACTCTGGAGGAAGAAAAAGTGCTAGCCGTGGTTGGTGAAAGTGGCAGTGGAAAAAGTGTAACGGCTATGGCAATTACCAGGCTACTTCCTCCCGAGCCTCAATGCCAAGTGGACGGAGATATCATATTTCGTGAATTAGATGTTCTTTCTGCCAGCAACAAGCAGTTGCAAAATATTCGAGGTAAGGAAATTGCCTATATTTTTCAGGAACCTGGAGCATCTTTAAATCCCGTTTTCACTGTAGGATCACAAATTAGCGAAGTCATTAAATTACACCGACCCGAAGTGAACGATATTCACGCTGAGGTTGTTCGCGTGCTAGACCTAGTGGGAATTCGAGACGCTGAAAAACGAATCAAGTCCTACCCTCATGAATTAAGTGGTGGAATGCAACAGCGTGTTATGATCGCCATGGCACTGGCCTGTCACCCCAAAATTCTCATTGCAGATGAACCTACGACTGCACTAGACGTTACTATCCAAAAACAGATTATTGACCTGCTCAAAGAGCTGCAAAAAAAACTAAATATGTCCATTCTTCTCATCACACATAATTTTGGAATCATCAAAAATTTTGCCGATGAAGTCATTGTGATGTTTAGAGGAAAGATTGTAGAATCTGGAGCGACGCACGATGTTTTAAACCATCCACAACACCCATACACTAAGGCGCTCATCGATTGTATCCCTCGCATGAATGACAAACGCCAACGGCTCACAACCATTGATCATAATGAACTAGACAGGCTTAACACTGAATAGAAAAAGGTACATATATATGAAACTGCTCAGCGTTAAAAATCTCAAAGTCTACTTCCCAGTTCGTAAAGGACTCTTTTCTGGCCCACCACAATTTATTAAAGCGGTTGATGACGTATCTTTCGACATTGAAAAAGGTCATTGTGTAGGGCTCGTTGGTGAGAGTGGAAGTGGGAAATCCACCATTGGAAAATCAATTATTAAGCTCGTTCAAGCTACTGAGGGAGAAATTCATTATGAAGGTCATGAAATCCAGAATTTGAATAAAAAAGATTTTTTACCCTATCGAAAAAAAATTCAAATGATTTTTCAGGATCCTTACAACTCTCTTAACCCTCGCATGACCATCGAGTCGATTGTTGGTGAAGCATTGGACATTCACTTCCCAGAGATGACATCCTCTGAAAAAAGGGAACGTATTGTGGAGCTGATCAAACAAGTTGGTCTCTTACCAGAACACATTCGTCGCTATCCTCACGAGTTCAGTGGGGGTCAACGACAGCGTATAGGCATCGCTAGAGCCTTGGCAGTAAAACCCGATTTTATCCTCTGCGATGAACCGGTAAGCGCATTGGATGTTTCGGTTCAGGCACAGATCATTAATTTATTACATGATCTAAAAGACGACCTAAATCTCACCTATCTTTTTATCTCTCATGACCTTGCTGTCGTGCAGCACCTTTGTGATCATGTCTTAGTCATGAATCAAGGTCAACTCGTTGAGCAAGGAGACCCTCAAACATTATACCAATCACCTAAAGATCCCTACACCATTAAGCTTCTAGAAGCCGTGCCCAATTTATAGCATGTCACTTCGCTTTGCGTTACTAAATTGGGTAAAATCAACCCTACTCCACTCAAAACATCATTACCCTATCACTACTTGGCTTTTCATACGAGGGCTCGCTCTCATTTATCTCTTAGCTATCTCTTCGATGTGGTTACAAATTGATGGACTCATAGGATCTGATGGCATTTTGCCCGCTCATTTATTCTTCGACCGTGTATGGCAAGCTCTTGACTTGGAGGGTCTTTGGTTCTACCCCAGCCTTCTGTGGATCTCATGCCATGATTCTTCACTTCATCTACTTTGCCTGATGGGAACCGTGCTCGCCCTTCTGGCCTTCATTGGTTTTGCTGAGGGCTATATTTTCGCAGTATTATGGGCTATTTATCTGTCCCTAACAATTGCGGGCCAAACTTTCTGGGGCTTCCAATGGGATAATCTATTGTTAGAAACAGGTATCGTTGCACTTTTTATTTGTCATTGGCATGCAAAACCCTCAAAGGTAGTCAACCATCCTTACCATCTCGGAGGTATTTGGCTGCTGCGCTGCCTACTTTTCAAGCTCATGTTTTTATCCGGTGTCGTCAAGTTGGCTAGTCAGGATGAAGTTTGGTGGAACCTTACTGCACTGGAATACCACTTCTTCACCCAGCCGCTTCCACCCTTTACCGCCTGGTATATGCATCATGCACCAACGTTTTTATTAAAAGTCTCTACCTTTATCATGTTCATCATTGAGCTAGTCCTTCCTTTTTTGATTTTTGCACCTAGAAAATGGCGGCTCATTCCCTTTGGGAGTTTTGTTCTGCTCATGCTTCTCATCACTGTTACAGGCAATTATGGCTTCTTCAATTACCTGACAGCACTGCTCTGCATAAGCCTTTTGGATGATTCTATGCTCCCTCGAAAAATAAGGCAGACCTTGGGAACCCTTGATGCAAAGGCTTCTTTCTATACCGTCTGTGAGCCTAAACCAAAGATATGGAATCATACCTTAACCGCATTTGCTTGCCTGTTATTCCTGTTTAACCTTATTGTCTTTGCCAATGCCTCTCCTTGGAGAAATCCATTAGCCTCTGGCTTTCAAGACATACTGAGACCTCTAAGCGGCTTTCGTTCTATTAATAACTATGGCTTGTTTGCCAATATGACAGAGAAGCGGCCAGAAATTATTATAGAGGGTAGCCATGATGGCAATACCTGGAAGGCTTATGAATTTTACTGGAAACCTGGTAAGCCAGATAAATTACCTGCCTTCATCGCTCCCTACCATCCTAGATTAGATTGGCAGATGTGGTTTGCTGCTCTAGGCAATTTGGATCACAACCCTTGGCTTACCAATCTAATGATTCGTATGCTACAAAATAAGGAGCAGGCAGAGAGACTTCTCAAATACAATCCTTTTCCTGAAGCGCCCCCCCAATTCATTCGAGCTCAACTCTATCATTATGAATTTACTTCTCCTGAGGAGAAAATAGAGCAGGGAGATTGGTGGAAACGTAAACATCTTGGAGCCTATTCACCTACAATCACCCAACAGTTCATAAAACGATGAGAATCAAGCTTGGGCTCAATCAAGACTGAGAAATCTCTTTACTGCATCACGATCTTGTGGAAGCAGGCGTTCGTCATTTTCCAGAATATGCATCACAACATTCGAGTCTTTTGTCATCATGGTGCTCAGAGAGGTTTGAAGTAAGTCCACGCGGTAGCTTTCATCGCTTACTTCGAGCGCAATATTATAGACACCTTCCAAATCCGAATGCATAAGCTCCCGCGCCACTAAACGTAAGCCCGCATCCTTTAGCTCTGGTTGAGTAAGATCCTGAAGTTGTTCGTAAAGTTGTTCGGGACCCTGTTCCGCTAAGGGTTGCATTAACCCGGCAGCACCCTCTTTACGCACCACCCCCTGAGGAAGCGTTTCCAACCACTTGGCGCCTTCGGTCAAGCGATCGCCTTCCCAAGCCCGACCAATTCGGTGAGCAGCGGTCATGGCTGCAGGTGACTCTAACATTTGAGGTTCTTTTTTTGAGAGTATCTCAAACTGTTCTCTAGCTAGATCAAAATCCTGTTGAGCCGCTACGGCAATAGTCTCACCCAAGGCAGCCGCTATCTCGTTACCGCTTCCAGAGTCTTGCACCCAAGCTATAGCTTCAGACGGATTGCTTTGGGCCCAGGCCTGACCTACATAAGAAATGGCATGATGACGCACCTCTTTTTCCAATTTTGTGACATTCTTGGCAGCCTCTTCAGGAGCTACTTCCGCCCATCGACTCAAAGCAAAATAACGAGCCGATTCGGCAATATTGGAGTGCTTTAGCTCATTGGCCCAAGTTAACGCTTCTTTAGGCTCGTACAGCGTAAACATCTCAGCTAATCCTTGGATAGACCCCGCATAGCGATCGCTAACTTGTAAATCAGCCATTTTTTTAGCACCTACTGATGGATCCACTTTAGCGATTTCAATAAACCAGTTTGTTTTTTGCATCTCTCTGGCTCGTTCTGGAAGCGATTCAATAAAAGCCAAGGTGCCTTGAGGGTCGCGAAATATTTCCCTCTGAATGAACGCTTCAGTTACGTCGGCCCCAGCATTTTGCAAATCGTAGCGCTCTAACATCTGTTGGATAACTTCAGGTGAAAGGGAGAGTTGCTCAATCATTGCGCCAGCTATACTCTCACGTAGTGCGGCATTACCAGCATCGTCAATCAGTTCAAAGAGATTCGCGGGGTCTTCCATGACTTGTTGTTTAATGAGAGCACGGAGACCCTCGCGCTTCTCGGTAAAACCAGTCATGGCCTTAACTCTTTGCATGGCCTGCCCGTAATTCACACGGGAGAGATCCGCCAAGGCCCGTGTGTACATGATAGCCCGTAAACCCGGTGAGGGTTCATTTTCTAACCATCTCAATACCGCGAGTGGATCATCATTACCCCAACGATCTGTAACCGCTAACCGGGCATTTTCCTGCATGGCCCGAGAGGGAATAAGAGCTGACAGTTTTAGCGCTTCCATAGGAGACTCTGCGGCGATTTTCGTTAGGGCTTTTTGGATGGAGAGACTATCAGCCCACGTATGATGTCTTTGAGCAAAGGCAAAAGCTTCCCTTGGTTGCGCACTCGCTAACGCTGCAAATAAATTGCGCAGCATCGCCTTTTGTCGTCCCTTATCTTTCAAGTTTAGAATCTGGCTCTCAATTTGATCCGTCCCCAATTGGCCGAGGATAACTTCGAAGGCAGCATTGCGAAGACGCGACCCACGGATGGCTGGCGTCTCATTCAGGAAAAAGTCTAGAGCCTGTCTTGGGTTATCTTTGGCCCACTTCAGTAATGCCTGAGCTTCCATGCTATTTAAGCGATTTGCCACTAAAGCGCGATGCATCGCCTGTTTGGCTTCTTCACCATTAGTAATGCTCGTTTGACTTTTAAATGGTGAAAGCCTGCCATAAAGCAGATCCGCTGAACTCGAACTGCGCGAGTAGGAAGTGCTAGGCATTAAGCTTATTTTCGGAAGAGATTCTTCTGTGGTTCCCTGCTGTATCAAATAACCGAATCCTGTTCCGAGTAACAACGCACTCAGGGGATATAAAATCGTATAAAACTTAAGCGTATCGTTGGTATGGCTCATAGCAGTTATCTATTGATATTTCTGAGAGAGATCCATGATCACGGAAATCTCATCAGGTTTGATGTTTGAGACATTAGCCAGAGCCTTATCTGCTTGCGTATCATTAATATCCAAGGCGTAAGCATAAGCATACGCTAATGTATCTAAGCGCTGTTCCGAGTCGGTAATTCCTGCGGCAACTTCAAAAGCCGAGAGCGGATTACCTCGAGCCATTTCCCGAGCTGCTGAAACCCTTACCGTAGTGGCCACAGATGGATCCATCTCCTGTAGCTTGGAGATAAGCCGCTGGGGGTCCTGCACAGCCCACTGTGCTGATGCCTGCCTCAGCGCCGCCTGCCGCATCTCTTCACTCTCATGCTGCTGCGACCAACTAATCGCTTCCTCAGGTGAAGGTAAGGTTCCAGCAATTTCCGTAGCTAATCCAATGTATTGATTCACATTCCCTCCAGCCTCCTCATGACGCGATACAATTCTCGTAAAATGCTCTGCGGCCTCGTTAGCATCTAGCTGAGCTAAGGTGGCAATACCTTTTCTATAAAAACGACTGCTGCCTTCACCTTCCAATTGACTCGCCCACTCGACATAGTCGCGTGGATCTTGATAGACCCAGACATCCGTCACCACTTCCAATGCTTGCCTGCTTGTTTCCGGAGAAGTTTCTTCTAAAGCAGCTTCGTAGGCAGCCTCAAAATCATTCTTGGCCCATATTTGATAGGCTTGGTTGATAGAACTTTGAATCAAATCCGGTGAATGAAGCGTGCGCGCATAATCCAGCGCAGCCTGAGGATTCTCAATGGCCATACTATTGATGACACTGCCTATAGCTGAAGCAAGTTTGTTGTCTGCTACCTGAGTGTCGATATAGTTTCGTGCCAGCTCAGGATCCACCACCGCCAGTTGAGACAGAATCCCCGGTAAAGCGGCTTGTTGCATTTCTTCGGGAAAACCTTCTAACCAATTAATTGTTGCTTGAGGATCTTCAACTGCCATGATATGAGCTACTCGGTTGATAATCGCCATCTTCTCCTGAGGATTGCTTGTGGACGCAATAAGCTTTGTCGTTCTTTCAACATCGTACCTGGCCAAATGTTGTACCCCTATTGAATGAAGCATTTTGCGCGTCTGCTCATTATCCACGCTATCAATAAATGAGAAAAAGGCATCGGGATCATCATCTACCCAGGATGAGGCTACCCCGGCAAGATATTGACGCCGCCGAGTCATATGTTTTTCACTTAACGCTAATTCTGCCGCCCGTTTGGGATTGTCCAGAGCTAAGGTACGCAAAGCTTCTTGAGTCAGCGAATAAGATATAGAGGGATCTGCAAACAGATTGGTAATCGATTGGAGATCGGGAACTCCTGACTCTATGAGATGAGGTAAAAGCGCCTTAGCCGCCTCCATTCGCGTAGCCAATGGGCCAAGCTCGTCTATAAGCTTGATTGCTTCTTGCGCATTCTGATGAGCCAGTCTGTTGAAAATGTTGGCCACTGCCGATAGGTTATCATAATGCTTCGTATGATTGAGGTAATCCAAAGCATAACTGGGATCCACCTGGGAAAGTGCATTGAGCAAAGCATGACGGCCTTGTTCTGCCTGCAGTGGAGGTAATTGTTCGATCCCCGCAACAAGCGCTCCAACTTCAGAAGGATCTTTTTCTAGCATAGCCCTGAAAATGCTGGTTCTAAATTCCGTGGAGGCCTCGTTGAGAGGTAAGGAAGATAAAGCCGTTTGTTTGGCTGCTTCCGGAGACTCGGTTAATAGTAATGTGGCAGCTTCTTGGATTTGCCACAAACCGCTATCAAAAGACCAGGCTTGCAGTTGCTGCAGCGTTGGAGGATCCGCCGTTTTTTTTGCATCAGCTACTGTTTTTGTTGGTGGCCTATCTCCATTATAGGTTCCTAATCCATCAGGAGATTGAGCAGGTTTTACTGAAGGTGTTTTTTGACTCATCTTTAAGGGGAGGGCCAAGTAGCCCAACCCCACACCTAAAATAAAACATCCTATTACAAGACTAACCGTTTCTTTATTCATAAACACTTTGTGAAGTTCAATGGCACAGATGGTATAGACGTATACCTACATAATTCATCTCATCTCCTTCAGCTATACAGTTTTAATCCTCATGATATGAACATGAATAAATTGCGATTTACTTTCAAATTAGATTTGAAGAGGTTACGGCTATTTTCCTTAGAAAATACTACAAATTTTCTACAAATGATCCTGCTCTTGAACTTTTACACCAATCCTTTGACTCTTCATCTGACACTACCCCCTTAATCATTCCTTGACTTGATAGGAGAACCCGGTAATCAAGGGATTCTCTGCCCCCACCCCTTACACCACTTCTCATAATCATTCAAAGTCACATAGTGGTTTGCTTTTTTGGATATGACGAAATTAGGACTTTAAGTTTAAAATAGTAAAAGATTCTTCTAAAGATACTTTTGCCACCAGCTTTCAAGGCGAGTCCAATCTGCGTCATGATACAAGGATTCATAACTTGTAGACGTCCCCACTAGCTTCGCACCTATTGCGGCTGGACCTCCTATATCATATACAAAAATTGCTACTTCATTAGAGTAATTTTTATCAAATTGATATTTTACACTTCTCTGTACAACAATGATATCCGTATTACCTAAGAAAATTTCGACAGAATCGATGCTGTCCACCTCATTACGGCCACCCCGCCAAATTCCCGGTAAATCAAAGATAAGATAATCCGGACCAACATTACCTGGCACCTTTGAAGAATATCCCAATCCAAGTTTTTTAAATTGATCGCCAACTTGAAGGTTTGAAGCTGTAGGGGATCTTCTATTCGGTGGCAACCCTTCCTTTACTTTATAGAGCCGAGCGTCAGAGGAGCGACTCGTAACAATCCTCTCCACGCTATAGGTTCGTCCATTTTCAACAAACGAATTTGTTTCATAATAAAACTTTGAAGTACCTATCCATCTTCTCGCCACTTTAACTGCCGAACCATCTCTCTCATTAGCACCATAACCAATTTTCCAAGTTTTACTTGCAGCAAAGGCTATTGCATTGGTGTTAGTGTACGTTTCGGAGTCCCATATAATCGCTTGAAGCGGGCTCGTAAATAACATCGCAGTATGCGCAATGACTGCTAATGCCAGAATTTTTTTCATTTTTCGTTTCTCCTTTAGTTAATTTTTGCACTCCACATTATTCATAAGTTTGAATGAACACATTGACAAGATATGCATAAACCTGAATTCAATAATCTCTAAAAGTTTTCCTCGCCTTAAACGGGGGCAGTGTAGGCATTACATGTCATTATAATCAATGGAATCTCATTTGTAGTCTCTTTCAGTAGTTCATATACCATCATTATCTCGTGGTGGGATTTATTCAATGATTTCAGGTAATTATTGCACAAGTAGTCTTATAACATCTTCATTAGACTAGAACTATCAAATTTTATGAATAAGTTTTGAATCTTTTTCATATACTGGGATCCGTCATCGAATCTGGATTATGCGTTCACAGTTATTAATATAAGCTTCAGTAATAGTAAAAGCTGAGCTCTACGTTTATTAAAGAGGTAGATTAAGCCTTTTCAGTAATACAAAATCTCACAACGACAACTTTTCAATTTTGATGACAAATCGGTTATGATTTCTTTGTTAAATTTTTGTATGCAGGATAAGCAAGTCTGGAATTTTGGGGACTAGTTTATGCTATCAGTTGATCCATAAGTTGGCGCAATTCATTTTGAGTTTCTGGATCATGTGCAAAAGCTGGGTGATTTTTGACCTTACCGTTAGATATAAATACACCTGTCTCATGCTTTTGTATAGCAGCTTGGATACCCTCAA
Organism: Verrucomicrobiota bacterium; assembly: GCA_039192515.1. Classification (NCBI taxonomy): domain Bacteria; kingdom Pseudomonadati; phylum Verrucomicrobiota; species Verrucomicrobiota bacterium. The sequence continues at coordinate 47,441 of JBCCXA010000022.1, forward strand.
GCAGTGTTTTTGCTTGTGTTTGTGGGTCTTTGAACAAAAAAGGAACAAGAGGCTTCAAGAACCATGGCATGCCCTGATTATTGCTTGTCATTTTCGTTTTAGTAGGCCCGGGATCAACCGCATAAATATAGATATGATCAGCAGAAAGTTCTTCTTTTAAAAAACAAGCCATGACATTCAGTGCGGCTTTGGTTTTTGCATAAGCATCCAAAAGGCCGCCAATCTTTTCTGGATTTACCAGCTGGTCGACATTGAGCGTTTTTACAGAATCGATGGCACTGGATGAAAAATTAGCAATAAAAGCAGGGTTTTCTTGGCTTGCACTCGCTTTGAGTTGTGGTTTGAAAGCTTGAAGGATCATGTAAGGCGCCAGTGTATTCAAAGCGAAATGACTTTCAATTTCTTGAGCACTCATGATGCGTTTGTCAGTCAGTAAGCCAGCTACATTATAGATGGCTGCGATTTGTGGATGGGCGTCAGCGATTTCCTGCGATACTTGGCGAATGTCATGAAGGTCCATCAAATTAACTTGAAAACTATCAAATGTCTGACTAGCAAATTCGGAATTTAAGGATGCTATTTGTTGTTTGCTCTGTTCACTATTTCTATTTAGTAGAACAAGATTCCAACCATCCTGGGCTAAAATTTTAGCAATTTCAGTTCCTAATCCACCAGTTGTTCCTGTTAGTAATGCTTTTTTTATCATGACGTTATTCTTTTGTGAGGTTTTTGTAGTTTACGATCTAATTGATGTAGTAGTGTATCTTCCTCCATTGATAGAGAGCGTATACGACAATCAAGATATGTATTCCCATACCAAATAAAAGCCCAAATACGTGGTCATTTAAAAAGATCTCGGAATGAGAAAATGTTTGCAGAAGTGTATAGCCAGTAAGAGGAAGAAAAAATAGGACAGAGGTTAATAAACCCGGATTATAACTTCGCGATTTCAGGGAAATGGCAATATGCGAAATTGCATTAATGAGGGTAAGATAAACCATTCCAAGCCCAAATCCTAAAGATTGGAAAAGGCATAGCAAGATCAAGACGAAGAATAGAACCCATACGCCGAAGACATTGATAAAAAATATGGCTTTCTGGCCAAGAACATTCTCGCAAAAAGCTTTATCTAAAAATCTCTTAAAGCGATCGCCATCATGTTCTTCATACTGATGCCACATATAGGCAGGCAAATGAAGACAGAATAATATTTCTGCTAATGATAAACGATTTGAGTACGCGGCTAGAGGAGCCAGAAATAAAAATGAACAAATAAAACCTCCATAAACCCAATTTGCGCATAATCGATCTATTGGCGCATGGTGCTTCATCTTAAACACTAACCTTTTGTAATCTCAGGCGTTGGTATCCGAAATACAATCATGTAAAGTGTCGGGACAATAATTAAGGTTAAAACGGTAGCAAAGCCCAATCCAAACATGATAGCCACAGACATTGACACAAAGAATGGATCTGCTAGCAGTGGTAACATACCCAGAATAGTTGTTAGCGCTGCCATAGCTACTGGGCGCATGCGGCTTACACCAGAATCAACAACCGCCCAAAAAGGTTCTTTGCCCTGGGAAAGTTCCAAGTTGATCTGATCAATCAGAACAATAGCATTCTTTATCAACATTCCAGATAAACTCAACGTGCCGAGAATGGCCATGAACCCCATAGGCTGACGCAATAATAATAAACCCATCACGACACCAATAATGGAAAGCGGGACGACTGACCAAATAATTAAGGGAGTCCGCAAGGCATCAAAGAGCATGATCACAATCAAGACCATTAAGATGATAAAGATTGGCATAGATGATCCGATCCCGGCTTGTGCGTCTCCCGAATTCTCGTACTCACCCCCCCACTCCAATGTGTAGCCAGGCTTTAACTGTATAGATTCAATCGCACCACGAACTCGACTAAAATAAACACTTGGAACCCCTTCCCTGCGATCTGCATGAATGGTTATGGTCCGAATTTTATTTTCCCGAGCTACCTTAGAATCCTCAAATTCGGTAGTAAACCCGTTAACAACCTGTCGCATAGGAACTCTCGTATCAGATACTGGACTATAAATTTGCAGGTCATTGATGACATTGACATCTTTGCGCTCAGACGCTGGGGCACGAAAGATAATATCGATTAGATCGTCGTTTTCTCGATAGATACCAGCACGATAACCCTCAAAGGAACTCTTGAGCTCATTAGTGATATCTTCTCTAGTAATTCCCAAAAGCCGTGATTGCTGTTCCATCACTTGTGGCTTCAAGATTTTAACCTTTTGTCGCCAATCAGTTCGAATGCCCCAACCGGCAGGTGAACCATCAAGCTCCGTGTCCGCTGCCAGAATGGCCATGGTTTCTTCAGCTAGGCGTCGCAGTTCAACGGAATCAGGACCACTGAAACGTGCTTGAATTTTTCCTCCATCACCCGGTCCTAGCTGCAGTCTTTTACCAATGGTGAGTGCCTGCGGTACGTTCTGTGTGGTCCACTCGTAAATTTCCCGGATCATGTCATCGATTTTTTTGTAGTCCTTTACTTCAATAAGAAATTGCCCATAGGAGTCATCCGGATCTTCCTGATTATAAGTAAGCTGAAACCGAGTGTGACCTGAGCCGACAGAAGTCGTCACAAATTTGACGTTTTCGTGCTGGAGCAACCAAGCTTCTACCTTAGCCATTTCCTTGCGCAGTGTACGGATATCCGTTCCAGAGGGCAGCCATAAATCTTGATAAAATCGCGGTGTCGAAGAACTTGGAAAAAAGCTTGATTCCACATAACGAAAACTGAAAATGCTAAGGAAGAATAATCCAACAACTACTGCCACGGTCAACCATCGATTTTTAATAGCCAATAATAAGAATTGTTTATATAGCTGATAGATCTTACCTGCATACGGGTCTTGGGTCTCTTCTACGGATTTTGAGGCAGGGCCTGACATAAATGGAATTTGTTGCTTGATCTTATTTAAAGCCCTAGCTGTCATCCCAGGATTCTCTTTAGCTTTTTCCTCTTCCTCAGGTGTTTTAAGAAAAATATAACAAAGTAGCGGAGTGACCGTTACCGCCGTTACCCAACTTAGGCCGAGCGAGATATAAAGAACGACAAAAAGGGAGTTACAAAATTCTCCGGTTGAATCATCTGATAAACCAATCGGGCCAAATGCCAAAATAGCCACTAGCGTTGCACCTGCTAAGGGAACAGCATTTTGTCCAACCACATCTTTGGCAGCTTGCAACTTGGCTTTCCCGGCGTTAATTCCCTGAATCATTCCCTCGACAACCACGATGGCGTTGTCCACGAGCATACCTAAGGCAATGACCAATGCGCCTAGCGAGATTCGCTGTAAAATAACATCCTGCATATTCATAATGATCATGGAAGCCACGATGGTCAGAAAAAGAATGAAGCCTATCATCAAGCCACTTTTAATACCCATAAAGATAAAGAGGACGACGATAACAATGAGAACCGCAACCACCAGATTTTCAATGAAGTCATTGACCGAATTAGTAACTGCCTCATATTGCAACACAACCGGGTTTATCTCGATGCCAACTGGTATAGATGCCTTCAGTTCTTCAATGCGGTCAACCAATTCTCGACCCATTTTGACAACATTGCCGCCATCCACAGTAGAAAAAGACATACCAATGGCAGGCTTCCCATTATAGAATAACATATCCCCCGGCGGCTCTTGATAACCGCGTTTTATCTCGGCAATGTCTTTTAAATAAAGCAAGCGATCCCCAGAACCACTGATGAGAAGATCTCCAAATTCCTTTTCAGAGACAAAGCTTCCAGTCGGCACAATTTCAACCCACTCAGAGCCAATAGCTGTTGATCCTGCATCATAGACCAAGTTTTTTGCTTCAAGAGCTTGATAGATGTCGTTTTTAGTGATTCCAAGATTAGCCAGCTGATCACGCTTAATCTCGATATAGACCACCTCTTTCTGATCACCCGTAATGGAGATGCGCTTGACTCCGTCCACCAAAAGCAATTGTGTTTGCAGGCGATCAACGACTTCCCATATTTCGTTGTATTGATAGTCTTCGCCGGTAATAGCGAAATAAATCCCATAGACATCTCCGAAGTCATCATTTACAAAAATTTCACTTGCTCCTGGAGGAAGTGTTACATCCTCTAGTTTGCGACGCATTTCATCCCAAATAGCAGGTAGTTCTTCTTTGCCATACTTATCCTTGATTTCTGGGGTAACTACAGCAAGTCCTCTGTTGCTAACAGATGTTACCTCTTTTAATTGTCCTAGCTGTTGTAAGGCTTCTTCAAGAGGTTTGGTCACTTCCTCTTCCACTTCATACGCCGAAGCACCAGGATAAGCGACCGTCACTTTTGCCGATTTGATGGTAAATTCAGGATCTTCTAGCTGCGAAAGTTGGTTATAAGAAAAGATTCCTCCAGTGATCGCCATAAACACCAAAACCCATGTGGTTGTGCTTCGCTTGATTGAAATTTCTGCTAGATTCACTTCTGTTTACCTGGTTGATGATCGATATAAATCATTGCATGCTATTTGCTTCTAATGCTCTGACTTTGGTTTCCTCTCTTAGGTAAGAAACTCCCGCCGCAACAATCGTGACACCTGTTTCTAATCCATCTAAGATCTGGATTTTATCTTCAATAATCTCACCAGTTTGGACGATTTGTTTACTAACTTGCATGGTCTCTGGATTGACAACGAGGACGTAGCTCTTTCCTTCGGGGTCTGCCGCAATCGCTGCCGTAGGAATCATGTAGACTGACTTAATATCGGCCATTTTTTCCTTCACGAGCGCCGTAGGCTTTACAATGACTACCGCAGTCATGCCAGGTAGTATGTTAGCATCTTCTGGAGTTTCCAAAGCGAAGGTCGCTTCATAGGTACGGGTAGCAGGATCTGCATCGGTCTCAACATCTTTGAGATAGACATCGTATTTTACACTATCGTTAGTCGTCAGATACATAGAAGCGTCTAACCTCTCATTGAGCTGATCAACTGTGAGACGCCCTTCGTTTCCTGCACCAACGATAGCCTCTGGTACATTGACTTTGATCAGAAGAAGCGAGAGATCCTGAAGTCTTACGATTTCTTGTTGTGAAGTAATATTTTCAAAGTTATCTGCTGGTTTTAAAGCGATAACACCAGCAAAAGGAGCTCTGAGCACTGTATCATTCAAATCGCGTCTCGCAGTTTTCAACGTGGCCTTGGCGACGTCCCTCGCGCGAAGAAAGGAATCCAACTCAGATGCAGAGATCGCACCATTCTGGTAAAGGGTTTGGTTCCTCTGAAAATCTTTTTCAGACTGATTGTAGTCCGCTTGCGCTTTCAGATAGTCATTTTTGTAACGTTCCGGGTCAATTTGTGCGATAAGGTCTCCCTTGGCAACATTTTGTCCCTTTTGAACAGGGAATTCCATAAGCTTTCCATTTAATTCAAAAGCAAGAGCAACGTCCTTATTCGCTTCAATTCGACCTGGGTATTGACGTTCGCCAGCTGAGGCAAAGTTCTCTATGGTGAACATTTTAACAGGCCGGATATTCTCCTGCTCTTCTTTCTCACTGTTTCCACATCCGACCGTAAGAACCAATACGGTGATGCTTAACAACTGGTTTATCTTGTATTTTTTCATTTGTTGGTAGATTTCTCTGTTCGTTTGGATTCGAGGAATTCCTCTAGCTGACGGATAAACAAATTTTTATCAGCAACTGATTTCTGAGCTTCAAACCACGAAATGGCCCGTTGGTAGTTATAAAGATCACCGAGAAAAACATAAGTTGCCTGAACAGCTCCTCTTTGGGCACCTAGAGATGTTTCTTGAGCGTCAATGAGATCGGTCACCCCAACTTTCCCCTCTACATATTTATCTCGAACTAAGTCAAGATTCCTCTGCGATCGATTCAAAGAAATGCGGGTGAGTCGGATACTGGGAAAAGAGTTTTCTATGGCGAAAATGGCATTACGCGTATTCAATTCGATGAGTTGGACGGTTTCGATTTGAACTTTGATCAAGCGCTCGAGTTCGGAGCGTTCACGGTTTACTTCACTGGGACGCCTCCAGCCTTCAAATAATGGCAACTCTGCCACCAACAACGCGCTCCATTCATCTTCATCTAAACCTGCGGGACGACGGCCTGTTCGATAATCCGCATCAAGAGATCGCTCAAAATTAAATTCTGCGGAAATTTCTGGTAGATAAAAGCTCTGACGTCGCTCATTCAAAGTGATTTCTTGACCTGAAATTGCCTTATCAATGGCCTGTAAGCTAGGGGATAATTCCAAGGCTTTCCTCACTGAGAAGGTGCGAAAATGTCTGAGGAGTCCTGCATTTGAAACAATTTCTAGGAGTTTATTATCCAAGAAGTACATATCTTTGTCTTCAAGGTTGATATCATCGAGCATCCATTCGGTCTGTTGATCCTGATTCAATGTTTGGTTGAGCGTAATAAGAGCTGTTTTGGTCAACTCTTCCGCTTCAAGAACATCTGTTTGAGCATTGGCTTCCTCAGATTCCCAACGCAAAACTTCTTCTGGACCAGCTGTGCCGGCCATTTCTCGCATTTTGGCAAGATGCAGATTGCTCCGAGTGAGCTTAAGGTTAGCTAATTCGACTCGGAGCAGAGCTCGAGCGAGTAGCAGATTGAGGTAATCTTGTGCACCATCATTTGCCGCATCAAGGCGAACTGCCATCTCCAGAGCCTGCTGACTTAGATAGGAACTGATGGAGGCCCGGTAATCCGAGATTACTTGGTTACTGAATAGAAGCTGCCTGGCAGTTGCCCCAGCCGTGTGCTCCCAACGCGGAATAGCCCCGCTAGCAGCTCGATCTCGATCAATGATGTTATAACTCGTATTAACCGTTATTTGGGGAAGTAGATCACTGCGCGTAATGTTCTTTTCTGCTTCATTCCTTCTAGTCGTGGCCATCTCTATTTGCACACTGACATTATTCTCACCCGCAAGTTTGATGGCTTCTTCAATAAATAGTTCCTTCCCCTCAAAAAGGTTCTCCTGATAGATATAATCCGCCGTCATTAGTGTTGAAAATTCTGGGTAAAACTCAATCTTCTTGGCTGTTACGGCATTGATCACCAAATTGCTATCAATTGAGATAATAGCACTAAGTTCTTCTGGAGCAGAACCTTCCTTTATCGTGTAGATATTCAGTGCCACGCGCCTAGCAATCCCCTGAGGATTGAGAGAGGACTGTGCGGCCAAAACTCCTTTCTCCACCATCACTTGACCGAGCATGGAAAAGCTAGGAATCCCTAACTTATTGATTTCTGCATAGAGCGCCTCCAATTCCTCTATGGTAAAATGTGCCAGTGGAGAGAGGTAGATAGCTTCAGGGGATATTGCACCAATGGTGTCCACTGTTTCCTTCACCGTATCACTGGCAATGATCACCCCAATATCAAAGTCTACCTGTTTTTCAACATCTTCTATGGCTTTTTGGAGAAGTTCTTTTGATCCAGCTGCAGATTTGCCGACAAGCACGTATGCTTTTTTAAAATTGACGAGTTTTTGGAAGGTCAACAAATCTTGAACAGCGCCATTGGGCAAAACATTGAATACCAGATTTCTTTTTCCAGACCGGCCATCTTCTCTCATGAAGCTCTTACCCCAGACTGTGCTGCGTAGAACATCCACTCCAATCACTGGTTTTTCAAGCGCTAAGGAAGGGTCGCTGGCAGCAGAAATCACATTTAGCCCCAAAGCAAGTATCATATCAATCTCAGGGTCATTGAGAGCACGCTTCAGGGTCTCTTCCGCTTGCTCATAGACCCACTGTGCATTGAACTCATCGGTATTTCTGAGTTCATAATTTCCTTTTCCCAAAAGCTCGTCGAGTTCCTCTTTTAACAGAGGGTATAGAGTTTCCGCTAGCGGAATCGGACCGTCTTGGACTAGGGCGATAACTGTCTTGGCTCCTGGCCATCGCCCAGGCTGATTGTAGAGTGCCGGATCGAGCCCTTCAGCACTTTCCATAATATTTTTAAGCGCAGGGTCAAGCCCTTCATCAGCAACATCCTCTCGCGCAGTATCTAATGGCGATTCGATGACATTATCTGTCAGAGCCACTTGGTCTTCATCACTTGAATAAACAGTGGAAAGAAGAACTAAAAAAAAAGTGTAAGCTAAGAACAGGTTTTTGACTTTAAGATACAAGCTCATTCTTACGTATAGTAAGTAAACCCTTAATTCTTAGGGATCAACTCTTTTATTCAATCGCTGATATTTATTCTCAAAATAACTCTGGTTACAGTAGTTACAGCTAATCCATGCACTAAAGAGAGAATTGCAGTGCGTCTAGCAAAAGCCATCATTAGTAGAATTTTACCCCTGCTGAATTCTTCAGTCGAGTCGAAACATGGCATATGAAATCCTTAAACCCAGATTATCTCCTCCTTCTTGGCATCCTCTGGCTCATCCGGTGGTTCCAGTGCTCATAGAAGTTTAGGACTTAGCCGGCATTAAGAAATTTTTGACATGATGTTGCAATCATGTAATTGCATTAAATATTACTTGCAAACTGTAAAGCTTTTATGCATTGACGAAAGGAAATTTGATCGTTTGTTTAAATAGAGCTATTTATGAATATTAATCTTTATGAAATCATATCAAGCTCTACAGCGCTTGTTTTATTTATGTGTGTTTTCCTCGGTTATCTGCTGGGAAAAATTCGTTACAAGCAATTTGAGTTAGGTTCAACAGCTGGTGTGCTTATTGTTTCCTTAGCACTTGGTCATTTCGGGTTTACAGCTCCCCCAAGTGTAAAAGATCTGGGTTTTATTGTTTTTATTTATTCGGTGGGAGTCGTGGCAGGTCCACGTTTCTTTTCGGTTCTAATGGAAAATGGTGTTAGGTATATTTGCCTCGCATTATTTACTGCTGTATCGGCTTTATTCTTTACTAAGACTTTGGTTAGCTTCTTCGAATTTGACTATGGTTATGCTGCTGGTCTCATGGCAGGTGCTTTGACGAGTACACCTACCCTAGCTGCTGCACAGGATGCTGTCACAAGCGGAGTAGCAAGTCCCCCATTGGACATGACCCCGGCTGAAGCTGCGGCCAATGTTACTGAGGCTTATGCAATCACTTACATTTTTGGAACCATTGGCCTTATGCTCTTAGTCAAAGTAGTTCCTCGCCTATTTCGAGATGACTTGGTTACCTCTGCTCAACAGGTTGAAGAAAGAATGAACTCTAAAGGTAGTTCAGTGCAAGTCACACACGCGGCAATTCGCGCCTATGAGGTCAATAATGAGGATATTATTGATAAACCTCTAGGTCAGATTACACATCTTCAAAAATGGCAAACCGGCATTTTAAGAATCAAACGAGGAGAAGACTTTATCACCATTACCAGTGACTCAACCCTTAAGATGGGTGATCGGATTGCCGTTGGGTGCAACTCAAAGTATCTCAACAATATTCACCAATTCTTTGGGCCAGAAATTACCGATTCAGACCTCGTTGACCTAGAAATCAATCAAGTTGAAATAGCCGTTACGAGTAACGAGGTCGCTGGAAAAAGAATATCTGATCTGGATCTAGGTACCCAATATCAAGCAGCGATCGTGCGAGTTGTTCGTTCAAGAGTGGATCTTGAACCAACTCCTGACCTCGTTCTTCTCAAAGGAGATACCATTACGATCAAAGGCGTGAATGAAAAACTACCTGGTCTGCAGGAATTCATGGGCATCCAAGAAACCGATATGGAAAAAACCGATCTGATCACGTTTTCTCTTGGAATTATTTTGGGCCTTTTGATTGCTCAAATTACGCTTCAACTAGGAGATATTAGTATTGGTCTTGGCTTGTCAGGGGGCCTCCTGATAAGTGGTATTCTCATAGGGTACTTACGCACGAGCTATCCCATCTTTGGTGGATTGCCCCGAGCGGCGCGATGGTTGCTAATGGAGCTAGGATTGCTCTTCTTTATGGCGGGAGTCGGTTTAAACGCTGGTTCTGGTATTTGGGAAGCTCTGCAATCAGTTGGTATCCAATTGTTTCTTTGTGGCGTAGCCGTGACTATCATACCGGTTTTATTGACCTATGCATTTGGCAAATGGGTTCTTAAATTAGATTCTGCAATTCTGATGGGTAGCATCACTGGCGCTATGACTAGCACACCTGCACTCAGTATGGTCAATCAGGAGGCTAAAAGTAGTATTCCTTCACTCGGTTACGCCGGAACGTATGCATTTGCCAATGTCATTCTCACATTCTGCGGAAGCCTCATCATGCGCCTCTAAATCCATAAATGTCATGATCCTAATCTTAGTTCGAATCATTTTAGCTGGCCCAATAGGATCGACTAAAATCCATCAAGAGGTTCCTTGCTAAATAATGAAAAGAGGATCATGAAGAAAAAGAAGCGTGTATTAATTGTGGGTGGTGGCTTTGGAGGTGTTGCTGCCGCCAAAGCATTGAGAGGTTCATCTGCTGAAGTCGGTCTGATTGATCGAAGAAACTATCACTTATTTCAACCTCTACTTTACCAGGTCGCAACTGCTGCTCTTAATCCATCAGATATAGCGTGCCCTATTCGTAAAATTTTTCGTAAGCATCAAAACATCAATGTCGTGATTGGAGATGTGCAAGGTGTCGATCTGCCCAACCAGACAATTGTGATCAATAAACAACAGGTTCCATTTGATTATCTTATTTTAGCAGCCGGCGCCACACATTCTTATTTTGGCAACGATCATTGGAGTCAAGATGCCCCAGGTTTGAAAAGTATTGATGATGCAACTGAAATTCGCAGACGATTTCTTCTTGCCTTCGAAGCAGCTGAGGTGGAGCGGGATGAAGAAGCCCGCAGAGCCTGTCTTACTTTTGTAATCGTTGGCGCGGGCCCAACCGGGTGTGAGCTAGCAGGGGCTATCGCTGAAGTTGCTCGATATACCATTCCCAAGGACTTTCGTCATGTTGATACTACCACAGCTCGAGTCATTTTAATTGACGGAGGCTCCAGAATTTTGAAGTCCATGCCGGAGTCTTGTTCCCAATCTGCACATCGACAACTTGAATCCCTTGGAGTTGATATCAAGCTTCATGAAAAAGTCACAGGTATTAGTTCTGATGGGGTTCATTGTGGTGAAACCTTTGTTCCTTCGCGTAGTGTTTTTTGGGCTGCGGGAGTGAAGGCATCGCCTTTGGGAGAATCATTAGATGCGGAATTAGATTCTGCTGGACGAGTCATCGTCAACCCTGACCTTACAATTCCTCATCATGCGAATGTTTTCGTCATTGGGGATCAAGCAGCTATGACAGATTTGAAAACAGGCCAGCAAATTCCAGGGGTTGCTCAAGGAGCCATGCAAGGAGGCTCTTATGTCGGTAAAATCGTTGCCAAAGAAATCGCCGCTTTAGACAATGGAGAATCAACACCTTCTCGTACTCCCTTTCATTACTTTGATAAGGGCAATCTTGCAACCATTGGAAGAAACAAAGCAGTAGCAGATGCACTGGGCGTGAGGTTCGGTGGTTTTTTTGCTTGGCTTATCTGGGCCGGAGTACACATTCTATTTTTAGTTAATTTTCGTAGCAAAATAGCCGTAGGCTGGATGTGGGCATGGACCTATTTTTCGGGAGATAGAGACGCCCGACTCATTACAGGTAGAAGCAAGATTCACATTAAGCACCCTCCAGAATTTGATTAAAGTCATCCATAACTTGGCCGGTATAGATTTTACATTAAATCCTGCCGGAATTTTAAATCCAGATGATGTGTTGCAACTTAAACAAGATGCGTAATAGCTTGAGCCACAATAAAAAAAGATTCCAAGAAGATGGATCAATCACATCCTCTGTGGGTAGTTCTTATGACCAAGCAAAGGAGAAGCGATCAAGCGCACGGAGCACCAACCCAGCTAGTGTAAGGGTCAAACAGGTGCTACCTGTGGGAGACACCATGTTTCTTGGGGCTTAAGATCTTGGACTGATCTCTATGCCTCCATAGCATCATTTGGGCTTTAGACTCCGAAGAATTCTTTGCCACATTTATCAATCAGCTCGCAAGCTTTAAGATTACTTATAACATAATAGACACATTATATAATAACTTGTGCCTTTTTTAGATCTTTTGATCAAAAGTCATGCAGTATATAAATAAGTGCAAAAAAATCCTTGTCAAATTTTATGAAAAAAACAAAAATCATACTCATCATAATGTAACAGGAGGAATGAATCCTTTTCGCACCAGGTTAAACTAATATAGGACTCGACATGACAAAAAGAAAAATCTTAGCACTAATACTACTATTAATGTCACTAGCTACATGGAACTATGCAGCCGACACCCTAGAGGTCAAATTAAATGGTCTAAACATCTTAAATGGAGATGTTGTCGAAGTGGGTGAAGGACAACACGCTATCGACATTGTCGCATCCTCTGACTTGAAAATTAAGCGGATCAAGCTGTGGAACAATCGTGAGCTTCTTTTTCGCGAAGATCTTTCTCCGCGAATCTCGCCTTATCAAACCACCTATAATATCGATTTATCGGAAGGCATTTATATTTTGAATGTGCAGGCCACTACCGGCGATAGTTCCATTAAAGTCGACTTGTTATGGACTGTTCAAGTGGTTCCTCAACTATCTGAAGGCGTCTTTTTTGATGATCTCATGGACGGTGATGTCATTGTGGCTGGACCGGTGGATATTTTCGCAACAGCTGCAGCCAGCACAGACATTAACTGGATGAGAATCAAAATCAAAAATCAGAAATGGCAACCAAGAGTTTTTTCCGATCCTCCTAGCTCTCCGTTTCAAGCTATCCTGCCTATCACAATTCCTGTAGGCACTCACGAGCTCAAGCTACGAGCACGCACTAAGGTGAATGGAAAAAATGTAAACTTAAATAAGACCATAACCGTAACAGCAATTGCTGATACAAACGCTCCCTCAAAACCCAACATTGTTTTCTTCTTAGCTGATGACATGGATGCAGGTCAAGTTGCTTGCTATGGCGGAAAAGTGCCGACTCCTAACATCGACCAACTTGCAGCTGAAGGTATTAAGTTCCAAGAGGCTTATGCAAGCACTACAGTCTGTACCCCTTCACGCTACACTTTTTTGAGCGGTCGTTTTGCCAGCACTTCCACCTACCAACCTTACCTTGAACAGTGGCCAATCAATACTCAGGGCCATCCGCAATTCGATATGGGACTGGAAATGAATGGAACAAACTCTAAAGGAAAAGTCGTTCCGAATGTCAACCACCGAAAGAATATTGCAGCATTGCTTAATGATAATGGGTATTTCACAGGTTTTGTAGGCAAGTATCACATTGGTGCCGATCAGGCAAAGCGTGACTACGTAGATATCCAAACCGGGAAACTGGTCGATCATCGAACTTATATGTTTTCAATACAAGAATATCTCACGGAGAAACATGCATCGATCAAGAAAAAACAACAGCAAGTGGATTTTCTTAAAGGCGAAGGCACAGTGCTTATGAGCAATCTTGAGGATTCCATGATTGAGCATCTTACCAAAAACATCGGATTTGATTTTGCTGAGAGTGTTTATCGCGGAAATACGAGAGTTACCCCTTATAATTCGCACAATTACGAATGGACTCTTCGCGGTGCGTTTAATTTCCTTGATCAAGCGAAAGACAGGGATGAACCCTTTTTTCTATGTTTTAGTCCTACTTTAATTCACGGTCCTAGATCGAGCGAGTCTGTCAATACTCCCAATATCTCAGGTGAAGGCTGGATTGACCCCATTGATCCGGCTTCTGTATTCATGGCTAATCGCCAAGAAATCTTTGATAATCACGTGGGAGCTGGTTTCGATACGGATAGTTTTGATATTGCTTGGCTGGATGCTGGTGTAGGAGCTCTAATGCAAAAACTTGATATGATTGGAGCTAAAGATAATACGATTTTTATTTTCACTTCTGACCACGGGATCGATAAAAAGTCTTCTCTCTTCCGTCATGGAGCAACCAACATACCTATGATCGTTCGTTATCCAGAGGTAATGAATCAGCCTGGCGTCAATAAAGGAGTGGACTGTTACAACCTGATTCAAAATACCGACCTTGCGCCTACGTTATTAAGTATGGCGGGGACGTTCTCAGGCATTAATCCTCCTAATAATTTTAATATGGATGGAAAAAGCTTTGCTGAATATATCTCAAATCCCCAAGCACCAGAGATACACGACTATCTATACTTTGAAATGGGGTCTGCTCGATCTATCCTGCAGGGCAATTATAGCTATATTGCCAACCGTTACCCCACGGAAATTGTTGATCTATGTGTAGCCGAAATCCCTACCTGGTCTAGCTATTCGCCAAATGATAAAGACTTGCAGTTAGATCTCCTTGATTCTTTGGGTTATCTCTACGAACGTGGTTTAAGTCTAGCAAATAAGGGCATGAAGCACAGCACTGAATATATTTCTTATGATCAACTCTATAATGTCGGAGCACCGGGCTCAAAAGCTCGTTTAAATGACGATAGGGAAAAGAATAATCTTCTCGTAACCAATCCTAGTGATGAAAACATTCAGCAGACCATTGCATTACAACTTCTGTTAGAATCACATATCCAGTCACTCAATCAAAGTAGAAATCAAAATCGCCCCTATGATTTAAATGGTGGTGCTTTGACTCCAGAGCTTGAAGATTGGCGACAAGTGCTCATTGATTTTTACTAAGGCTGCTTTGTTGTTTCTATCTTTAGGCAATGGAAGTGAAATCTCTGTTACAAATTTAACATGGGTGATATGATAGAGAATGAAATTTCTCGCAACATCTTGGCTTCAGCAAGGATAAAGTGTTCGAGGGGTATCACCTTGTATAGAGTATTGAGGCCCAATCCCTACTCTATATAGGGTATTTTTGAGTTCGTTTTAAATATTCCATGTTTGTCGTACCCCGGTTCAACCGGGGTATCCAGAAGATTCAAGTAGACATAGATTTTTTCCGCTGGGTTAAACTCCTCATATCAACTGTGATCCAAGCACCAACGGCCTGCACAGAGCTCTGGAAGCTTTGATCTGTCAAACTAGAGAATGACAGGTTGGATGAGGCACTGTTGCCCTATTCATTAGAAATTGCACTGGGTTGAGGTTGCGAACTTCCAATTGTCCTTGCTAGGGCTTACTTATAAAAGCTACGCACAGACGGTAAGACTAATATATGTTTGTTAGCTCTCTTTGCTGCTGATCAAGCATTTACGAACTTCTTCCAACCTCTATGACGTCATCCGATGTCAAACCCGAATTTTGCGAGAGAGTAAAAAGATCTTGGAAAGCGTTTAGCAACATGAGGCATAAGCTCCATCTGCAGTCTCACCATGTCATGAAAAAACATCTCTCAACTATTTGCTGACATCCTAATTCTTACTTAGCCTACTTACATCTGAGAGCAAAAATCTCGCTCATAAAGTCATGTTTACTATCAAAAAATTTTTAGATGATCTTTGCGCTTTTTTCACCTCGTTACCGATGTTGTTTTTTTAATATTTTATATCTTGGCTAAA
>JBCCXA010000023.1 GCA_039192515.1 Verrucomicrobiota bacterium
AGTTTTGTGAAATAAAATTCTAGTCCTGTGCCAAGACAGCCAAAACCGTATACGCAAGAGCGCCGGAAATTGATGGAAGAGGCTTCTTTGAAGTATTTCGTAGGACAACTGATTTCGGCAATTTGATATTCATACCACCATATTTGAGCTAACATTTGATTGTCGAAGACAAAGTCATTTGAGTTATGAGATAAGTCGATTCTCTCCAATAATTCTCTTGAGAAAGCTCGGTAGCCTGTATGGTATTCTGAAAGTTTGGCGTTGATGAGCATGTTCTCGCTCAATGTTAAAAGGCGATTAGCAATATATTTCCACCAGGGCATACCTCCTTTGAGTGCATACCCACCTAGTATGCGCGAACCTAATACGCAGTGGTATAAATTATTTGCAATAAGGTGAGCCATCGCTGGGATAAGTAGTGGAGTATATTGGTAGTCAGGATGAACCATAATAATAATATCTGCATTATTTTCCAAAGCTAGCTGATAACATGTTTTTTGATTACCTCCATAGCCAAGATTTTTTGCATGTCTATGTGTAATGGTTTGAGGCAGTTCAGAAGCAATTTTGAGTGTGTCATCGTGACTGCAGTCATCTACGACAATGACAAGGTCAACGATTTCTTGCTCCAGGACTTCTTGGTGAGTTTTTAGGAGTGTTTCAGCTGCATTATAAGCAGGCATCACTACGGCAATTTTTTTATCTTTGAGCATAAACTGATATGATTTATATGGATGTAACAAGCACTTGTAAATCCTCTACAAATACTGGTGTACAAAGAGTGGTAAGAGAATTATTTTCATTTTTAAATAAAAAATATGAGGTCGAGCCATTGATTTGGCATCCTAAATTGAATTCCTATTGTTGTCTTACTAGTGCACAAAAGTCATTTTTGGAAAACCCATTCGATAAAAATGAAAAGTCTTTAATTCATTCAATACTGTGTAGTAAACATGTACAGTTTCTATTAAATTCTTGTTGCAAAGTTGATATAAAAAATGTTTGCAATAGAAGTGATGTCTTATTGATAGCAGAAATTTTTCAAGATAATCGTATTGAATTTAATGAGCAAACATTTCCTGAAGTTGAAGCAAGGAAGATTGCTTTATTCTATGATGCTATTAATTGGACTCATCCCGAATTGTCAGCCGACGGAAGATCACATTGTTTTGAGGATTATATGTATTCCCTTAGTTATTTTGACCAAATTATCTCTATATCTGAAGCATCAAAAAATGACCTATTAAGTTTTTGGAGAGAGCTCAGTATCGAGCCTTCTAATGTGGATGCGGTTTTACTTGGGTGCGATGTTTCAGCTTATAAGGGGTCACAACAAAACACTAAGGGTTCTAAACTTTCGGTATTGTATGTTAGCACGCTTGAACCTCGTAAAAACCACCTATCTTTACTCAATGCTTGTGAGGCTCTTTGGCGTGAGGGTGCTGAATTTCAATTAACACTAATTGGCCGTAGGATAGAAGGAAGTGGAAGAGAAACTTATAAGCTAATCGAGTCATTGATCAAAAAAGGGCGTGATATCTACTGGCGTGAAACAGTTACAGAGGATGACTTAATTAGAGCATATGGAACCACAACATTTACTGTTTACGCTTCTAAAGTGGAGGGTTTCGGGCTGCCAATTTTGGAGAGTCTTAGTGCTGGAGTTCCTTGCATCTGTAATGACCATGGTGCTATCTCTGAAGTAGCGATGATGGATGGAGCAAAGGGTTGTCTCATGATAGACACAAGTGATGTTTCAATTCTCAAAGATGGGATAGGTAAATTACTTAGAGATGACCAAGAGAGGTTGCGTCTTACTCATGAGGCCAGAAATCGCCATTTTCGATCTTGGGAGGAATATGGTGAGGCTTTTATATCGGCTACGCAAATAACTTGATGAAAGTGCTTATTCATAAAGCTGATCACTTAGGCGATTTTGTCCTTGCATTACCTGCACTATGGGAGCTGCGTCAAAGTTTAAGTCATACAAGTGATATTCACCAATTAGTTAGAAAGCCAAACTTAGAATGGCAACAAATCTTACCTTGGCTAGGAACCTTGCATCCTCTTAATCATCCAAGATATGAGCGCTATACACATGTCCCTAAACTAAAACTTTCATTTCTCGCTTTATGGCAAGCAATAGCATTACGAGATAATCGATACGATTGGGGTATAGACCTGGTTTCGACGTGCAATGATTTGTTGGGTAAATGGTTGCTTATAGCAGCTGGATGTCATAAGACTTCCGGCCCCGATGGAGCACATAGCTGGATGCTCAGTCGAGCTTATCCTCAGGCAGAAGTTCATCAGACGAAATTATTAGCAGATCGTTTTCCCAAAGAATGGAATATTCAAGGTAAAGCTAGACCAGAAGATTTTATGCCTGATGAGTTGCGTTGGAACTCTAATGATTCTGAAGTGATTCTTCTTGCGCCATTCGTTGGGGATCCGATCAAGGCCTGGCCCTATGAGAACTGGATAAAACTTTTCGCTGAATTAAGTAGAAACAATATAGTTAAAATGATGGTTCCAGAACTTGATAGAGAAAAGGAAAATGAGTTTTTATCTCATTTTCCTCATGAAAGTTTAGTATTAGTATCTAGTATTCTGGAAACTCTAAATTTATTAAAATCAGTTAGATGTGCCATTGTTCTAGATACGGCTGCAGCACATTATGCTTGGTTAACAGGAACACCTTTTATACAGCTATTTTCTGGAACAGCATTAGCTGAGAGATGGGCGCCGATTTCTGGAGGCATTATAATGAAATGTATGCCTATTGAGAGTTTGATAAAGCCAAAAATGAATTTGGATGAATATTACCCTTCACTCAATGACATATCAGTTGATGATGTGCTTGAAGAGCTCGGGAGATTTATGAAGCCCATTCAGTCATGAAGATAGTAGTAGCCCGACCAGACAGGATAGGTGATGCAGTGATTGGCTCTTCTTGTTTGCCTGCTATTGCAGACAGGTATTCTCACGCAGAATTGTATTATATGGTAAGGGGTGTCATGCAGCCCCTTTTTAAGCATTTAGATTATTTGAAGAGTGTTTTAGTCTATCCGGGCCCAGGAGTGGGAGATTATAGACAGCGAGTGGATAAACTTTGTGAGGTATTGAAAGGTGTTGAACCCGATATTATTATTCACCTTCAGCCTGAAGACGATCTATACGAAGCATCGGCAAAGGCAAAAATCTCAAAGAGAATTGGGTATCTTAATCATAAAAGTAAGCTTTTTCAAGCTTCATGGCTTACTGATTTCTTAGAGTATAATAAATACGAAGGATCAAAGCATGAGTCCGAATATCATTTTGACTTGTTAAAGTTTATTGATGTCCAGCAACCAAATAAGTTGAAGGGTCAGATTGCATTGTCAGAAAACGATCAAGAGCGTTTGAACCGCAAAGTAACAAATAAATTAGAAAAAAATTTTGTTGTCATAAATCCAACAGCATTTTCTTCTTTTTTGAGATGGCCTGTTGAATGGTTTGCCAAAGTGGCTTCTTGGATTATCGATGAGTATGGTTTTCAAGTAGTTATTATAGGAGGGGATAGAGAGGATGAAGCTAGTCTTGCTTTAAGAAGGCTCCTTAAAGCTTATGAAAACAGTATTTTTGATTTATCAGGTCAGTTAGATTTAGCTGAGCTTTCTTGCTTACTTAAGTCGAGTAAGCTTCATCTTTCACGCAACACCGGAACTAGCCATTTAGCTGCGGCAATAGGGTGTCCTTTAGTAGATTTACACGGAAGAGTTGAATCTATATACGCTTCTGCAAGATGGGCCCCGTTATCTGATAATATGAAAGTGCTGCAGGCCAGAGGTAAAAGAAAGTGGCTTGAAAGCTCGAAAAGGTATTGGCAAAGAACTATGAAATCTATTTCTGTAGCGCAGGTGAAACAGGCCACAAAAGAGATTTTAGAGGAGAACGGCCTGAAGAGCAGACGCTAATACATAGATGCCTTTTCGAAACTGACTATATAGTGCTCTCATTTGTTGGGTGGGGATGTTCGGGCCTTAAACTCTCTTCAGGGCTTTTCTTACTAACATATTTTTCATAGCATTCCGGGCAAATACCATGACTAAAGTCGGCTCCTTGTTTTTCATGAAAGTAAGTTTCTATTTGGATCCAGAAATCACTATCGTCTCGCACTTTATGGCAATACATGCAAATGGGAATTAATGTGCGAAGCGTTTCGAGTTCTTCGTGAAAGCCTATGATTCTTTGAGCGACATGAAGCCTCATTCTCAAAGAATGAATATTCATGGGTTTTGTTAAGAAGTCATCAACACCTTTATCTATTGCAAGTCTATGACTTTCATCCGAATTAAGTTCCGTAAGAAGAATGAGATAAGTGTATTCCTTTGATTTTCTACTTCTGATTTTTGTGCATAGTTCTAGGCCGTCCATGACAGGCATGATCCAGTCACTAATAATAACCGGGGGTTTGAAAAGCTTATATTGTAGCCATGCCTCTTCTCCATCAGTGCAAGCCACTACATCGTGACCATCCTTTTGTAGCATCTTCTTTAAAATTGCCAGGTCCGTGGGCGAATCGTCTGCAATTAGAATTCTCAAAGAGCTTTAACCAATCTCTTTAAGTGCTGAGCGCACTCTATTAAATTCGAGTCGAAGGTCTGTCGTCAAAGTGCCTAAATGATCTTCAGGAGCTGAATCTCCTGTCGTTTGAATTTCACGACTTATACGAACCATCTTGGTGGCACCAAAATTACTTGAGCTTCCCTTAATAGAATGAGCGGTTTCAACGATGCACTTACGGTCTCCTGATAGAACTGCCTCTTTAAGCGTAGATAATTGCTCCTCAGCATTTTCTAAGAAAGTCTCTACTAGGTCATTCAGCGACATTTCATCATCATCACTAAGTATTTCTTTAAGATTATTGAGTTGTTCTTCGTCTAGTTCCGCAAGAGTTTGCTCCGCTGTAGCATTCTGTTCAATATCCATAATTCCGTCCTTCGTTTTCCCTTAGTCTATGACAAACTGACTTTTAGCTTATCTAGGAGAAAAGCCTCGCCGTGAATGAGCTATATCTATATCTTCATAGCTCAACTTGTCACATTATTTAAATCGGTAGGAGTTAGTTGGAATAAAAGAAAAAGTATTTCTTTTGTCCAAAAATGAAATTAAGGAAGAATCAACCGGAATGGATAAAGAAGAATTAGAGACTCTTTACAAGCAGTCCGAAAAAAAGATGCAAGATCAGGGATGTTCTGCATCTTTGATGGAAGCATTCAAACTGAATTTTTTTAAGCTAGGAAAGGGTGAGAAGGGCTGCATACCAGAAGATCATCTAGATTCAATCGATCAATTAGAATCTTTAGATTCACTAGAGTATCCAGAAAATAGCAGCTTGTTAAAAGAAGTTGTTGTGGTGAAGCTGAATGGAGGGCTTGGAACAGGAATGGGGCTTGATTCTGCGAAATCGCTATTGCAGGTAAAGGAAGGAAATACATTCCTTGATTTTATAACCCTGCAGATTCTAAGCCTTCGGATGGAAAGCAAAGTCGGCATAAAATTCCTCTTAATGAATAGCTTTTCCACAAGTGAAGCGACAATGCAGTATCTAGGGAGATATCAGAGTTTATCTCAGAAAGAAAAAATGGAATTTTTGCAAAGTAAAATTCCGAAATTATCGCAAAAAAACTTACTTCCAGCTCGGTTTAAAAATAACCCTGCATTGGAGTGGTGTCCGCCTGGGCACGGGGATATTTATATTTCCTTGAAGGAGTCAGGACTTCTGGATGAATTATTAGACAGTGGAGTGAAGTATATGTTTGTATCCAATTCAGATAACCTAGGCGCAACATTAGATGGAAGAATTCTCACTTATTTTGCTAAACAAGGTCTTGATTTTATGATGGAGGTTTGTCAAAGAACTTCATCCGATCGTAAGGGAGGACATTTAGCAAAAAGAAAAAAAGCAGGATTGCTATTGAGGGAAACTGCACAATGTCTACCTGAAGACGAAGAAGCTTTTCAAGACATTGAGAAGCATTCTTATTTTAATACTAATAACCTATGGGTGCGTCTAGAAAAACTAAAAGAGACAATGGAAGCCAACGGTGGAATTTTACCTCTTCCTCTGATATGTAACTCCAAGACAGTGGACCCAACTGATAAACAATCTGAGAAAGTATGGCAGCTGGAAGGTGCAATGGGTGCTGCAATTGAATGTTTTGATCGATCTGCTGCATTGCTTGTCCCTAGAAGGAGATTTGCGCCTGTTAAAACTACTTCTGATCTCCTAGTTGTACGCTCAGATGCTTATGAGATTACAACGGATAATTGCTTAAACCTAGCTGAGTCTTGTAAAGGTGTTCCTCCCAAGGTAGAGTTGGATAGTTGCTATAAGCTTATAGCAGACTTCGAATCATATTTCTCTAAGGGTGTACCTTCGTTAAAATTTTGTAAAAATCTATGGGTAATCGGGAAAGTAAACTTTGCGACAGGTGTGGTGATCAAGGGCAATGTTAAGATTATAAATGAAACTGACGAAGTTAAGACTTTAGCTGCCGGCCTATATAGGGATCAGGAAATTACCTTGTCATGAACACAGCAAGCCAGATAATAGGGTAAATGTCTATAAACTTACCAGAGAGGGTATATTGATTTATGAAAGAAGGAAAAGAGAAATCAGCAGAAGAAAGCAAAGTTAAGCTCGATGAAAAACTTTTTAAAACTCGAGTTATCACGATCTATGGTGAAATTAATCAAAAGTTAGCTAGAGAAGTAACGGAGAAGCTTCTGATTCTTTCCACAGATTCTAAGGAAGATATCAAAATTTTCATTAACTCACAGGGTGGTCATGTTGAGTCTGGCGATACTATTTTTGATATGATCCGTTTTGTTGAACCTAAAGTTAAGATTATTGGAACAGGTTGGGTAGCTAGTGCTGGTGCACTGATTTATGCCGCTACTGACAAAGGGCTTCGCTATTCTCTTCCAAATACCAGATACATGTTACACCAACCTATGGGAGGAGTTGGCGGTCAGGCGAGTGATATTAGCATTGAAGCACAGGAAATCTTAAAAATGCGTGATCGCCTAAATAAAACCTTTGCAGAGCAAACTGGGCAACCGATGGATAAGATTGAAAAAGATACGGACCGGAATTTTTGGATGTCAGCTGACGAAGCCAAAGAGTATGGCCTTGTCAGTCATATTATCAAGGGTGCTAGTGAGCTAGATTCTTGATCCCCAAAAGAAGTTGGATTTATAGAAAAGCCTGTAGGAGTTTTCCTGCGGGTTTTTTCATGCAAAAGCTTACACCTGAGTGATTCAATAGAGACTTAAAGATCTTGACCCAAAGAAACACCACCAGAGAGCTCGCCTATTGAGGCCTATGCCTCTAACCTATGTGGATTGGCGCAGTATAGTGCGCTTGATAGTTTCCCCTTCGCTTGTTTATAAAAGGTGCACTCTGACTGAAATGACCATGTGATTAGATAATTCCTGGTCGACTCTCTTCCTTGTGGCTCAAGCTTTTATGCATCCTGTTCAACTTCCATGACAAAATTCGGATTAAATGATCATCCCTGCTGCAACGGTATTATTTGTGTGTTCATCTATGAGAATCACGCTACCGGTTGAACGGTTCTTTTTATAGGAGTCATAGAATAGGGGTGTTTGGGTGCGTATTTGAATACGACCGATTTCATTGAGGTTGAAATCCTCTACATCCTCAATTTTATGTAATGTGTTGATATTTACTTTATAGAGCAGACCTTGCACCAAACACTTGGTCTCTTTGGTAGTATGCCTTAAAACATATTTATTTCTTGGAATGAGCTTCTTCTTATCATCGAACCAACAAATCATCAGGTCTAAATCTTGATCAGATTCTGGCTGATTGTTTGGCTTTGCTAACATATCTCCACGTGAAATATCTATGTTATCCTCAAGCGTGATGGCTACAGACATAGGCGAAAACGCTTCCTTAATATTACCTTCAAAGGTATGAATCTCTTTGACTTTGGAAGAGAATCCAGATGGTAAAGCAATCACTTCATCACCGGGCCTGAATACACCTGAGGCTACTCTTCCCGAGAAACCGCGAAAGTCATGGTGCTTATCACTATGTGGGCGAATGACTCCCTGTATTGGGAATCGAGGATCTACGTGATTATGGTCGCTACCGATAAAGACTGTTTCTAGGTGGTAAAGTAGTGAAGTGCCCTGATACCATTCCATCTTTGCTGAAGTTGTAACAACATTATCTCCGTGTAATGCAGAGATGGGAATGAATTGGATGTCGGGTATTTGTAGACGTGAAGCAAATTGCTTATAAGTCGCGATGATTTCTTCAAAGCGCTCTTCACTGTAATCCACAAGGTCCATCTTATTGACACAAACGACTAGGTGCTTGATACGCAATAGAGAGGCAATAAAGGAGTGACGGCAGGTTTGTTCAACTACACCGTTACGAGCATCGATCAAAATGATAGCCAGGTCAGCAGTAGATGCGCCTGTAACCATGTTGCGGGTGTATTGGATGTGTCCCGGCGTATCAGCTATAATAAATTTACGGCGAGGTGTTGCAAAGTAGCGGTATGCTACATCAATGGTAATGCCTTGTTCACGCTCTGCCTTTAATCCATCTGTGAGCAGTGCTAAGTTGACATTCTCATCACCGCGGGCTTTAGAACTTTTTTCAATAGCTTCGAGTTGATCTTCAAAGATACCTTTTGAGTCGTAAAGTAATCTTCCAATTAGTGTGGACTTTCCATCATCAACGCTCCCTGCCGTTGTGAAACGGAGAAGGTCCATGTCCAGGTAGCCTGTGTTTTGTATACTCATAATTCTGAATGATCTAAATTTTGTGTTGGTTTGTTATTATGAATTAAAAATATCCGGCTTTCTTGCGGTCTTCCATGGCTGTCTCTGAACGCTTGTCGTCGGCGCGGCCTCCACGCTCCGTTACTCTAGCAGCAGCAACTTCTTCAATAATGTCATCGATGTTTGAGGCAGGGGATTCAACAACTCCGGTGCAAGTCATGTCGCCTACAGTTCGGCAACGCACAACTCGTTTTTCAGGTTTTTCGTTATTTGCTAAATTAAGATAAGGTGAATGGGCCAAAAGTATATTGCCTCGTTGAATAACTTCTCGTTCGTGACTGAAATAGACACTGGGTAGCTTAATGTTCTCCTGTTTGATGTATTGCCATACATCCATCTCTGTCCAGTTACTGATAGGGAAAACGCGGAAATGTTCACCAAACTGCTTGCGGCCGTTTAGTATATTCCAAAGCTCTGGACGTTGATTTTTAGGGTCCCATTGACCAAATTCATCTCTATGAGAGAAAAAGCGCTCTTTGGCTCGGGCCTTTTCCTCATCACGTCTTGCGCCACCAAGAGCGGCATCAACTTTTAGTTCCTCTAGGGCATCGAGTAGTGTGACTGTTTGGAGTGCATTGCGTGATGCATTAAGCCCTTTTTCCTCGACACAGCGACCTGCCTTGATGGAATCCTCAACGTAGCGAACTTCGAGGTTAGCTTCGGCTTCTTTTGCTAAATCATCGCGGAACCTAATTGTTTCATCAAAATTATGTCCAGTATCTATATGAAGTAATGGAAAGGGTATTTTAGCGGGATGAAATGCTTTGCGTGCTAAATGGACCATAATGATAGAGTCCTTTCCTCCGGAGAACATGAGAACAGGTTTCTCAAATTGAGCAGCCACTTCACGCATAATGAAAATGGACTCGGACTCTAATTGTTTTAGATGAGTGAGATTGTATTGGCTCATAAGTTTGGGTATTTAGTTTTTTGTAAATCTTAGGGGTATGAAATTTGTTTGATGACGTAGTTGTAGAGAGTCTCAAGTGACTGCTCTAAAGTTTCTTTCTCTGTGTTAATAACCAAATCAGCGGGTTTATCAGAACTGGGGTCTTCGAATGAGGAGTCTTTTCCTGTGAAATTTTTGATCTTTCCAGATTTTGCTTTGGCATAAAGACCTTTGACATCTCGCTCTTCACTTTTCTTGTAACTACAAGAAATGTGAACCTGAATGAGGTCAGCACCTAAAATTTCTTTAATTAACTCACGCAATGAATTCAGAGGGGTGATGAAAGAATTAATGGTGATGATACCCGAATCTGCAAATAGCTTTGAGACTTCTGCAACACGGCGATTGTTTTCAATGCGATCCTCATCACTGAAGCCCAGCCCGGCATTGATTCCGGTGCGAATGTTATCTCCATCTAGCAGAGTTGTGCTGAATCCTTCTTTGAAGAGTCTGCGTTCTAGAGCATTGGCTAAAGTGCTTTTACCAGATCCAGAGATGCCATATAGCCAGATAACCTTGGCCCGCTGTTGGAGTTTTTTCTCCTTGGCTTGGCGATTAAGAATCAAATCGGTAATCGGGTGTAGATTCTCAATTCTGCTTTGTACTGTATCTGACATTCCTTTAATTCCTATAAAGTTGATCAAGATAGTAGTCTTTATCTCTTGGTCAATGATTTTTTTATTCTTGTCTGGTGAGTTTTTGACTCAATAGAGAAAAAAATCTCCAAAAAGCATGAATTAATAGAGATTTACTAGTTTTTTTGAGCTATCAAAGCTTAATGATGAAAAATGGAAGTAAGTATGAAGCTTTTTTATCCTCCTTGCAGGAGGAAAAAAGTAAGCCTACTGATGAAGCTTTGATCCAGAGGATGTGGTTTGAAGAGGTCTTTGCTTCTCCATTGAAAACGGTGGAAGGTGAGGAAATTGTTATTAAGCAGCCTGGCTTTTGGAATTATGGGGCGGGTCCTGATTTTTTAAGAGCTGTCATCTGTAATGGAAAAGGTGAAATAGAAGTCGGTGATATAGAAATTCACCTCTCAGCTAAAAGGTGGTTGGAACATGGACACGAGAGTGATCAAGCATATGAGAAAGTCATTCTACATGCTGTCTGGGAAACTGGGCCTAAAGAGTTTTTTACTGGTAGCCTCAAAAGGAAATTTATTAGGCTAGTCGAACTAAAGAGCCAATTAAGAGAGGGGCTTTGCTTATCTGAAATAGAAGATGCTTTTACTTCGGATTCCGAGGAAAGAAATGTCGGAATCAAATATGGGAAATGCAAGCGTGAGCTTTCACTTCTCACGGATGAGCAAATTAAGAACTTATTATTGGAAGCAGGATGGTATCGCTTTGAAAAGAAGGTAAGGCTCTGGAGTTTGAGAAAAAGAATTTTTGGCTATTCGCAAGCCCTTTGGGTGGGACTCGCAGATGCCTTAGGTTACGCGGGAAGTAAAGAAAACCGTTCAGCTTTTGTTGGCTTAGTGAGAAAAAGTAGTAGCTGTGGAATAAGCCAGCTCTTGAAAGAAAAAAGCGCAGTTAAAAGAGAGGCGTTACTTTTTGGCCTGGCAGGTTTTTTACCCACAAAATCAATCAAATTAGGGGATAGTAGTGGGAATCATTGGTTGCGTGAGCTTTGGGAAGAATGGTGGAAAATGAGAGTAGGTCTGGAGAGTGAAACTCTCGCAAAGAGTCGGTGGAACTTGAGAGGGATTAGGCCGGCAAATAGGCCCGAGCGACGTTTGGCTGTTCTCGCTTTGTTATCAGACAAGAAGCAATGGAGGTCATTTGAAAAACGATGTAAAGCAGCGAGCTCCAAAGAGATCGAGAGTTTTTTGGGTGATTTAGATCATCCTTTCTGGAGCTGGCATTATACCATGCAGTCCAAACGAACCTCCAAGCAGATTAGCTTGTTGGCTAGTGGTCGGGTAAGGCCTTATCTTTACAATGTTGTTTGGCCTTTAGTCTATCGCTCAAATAAAAATTTGGTGAGCAAGGAGCTGGAAGAAGCTAAATCAACTCTGACAAATCATCCCTCACAAGTTGCAGCAGTTAGACTCTTGGGTGACCGTGCTAAAAAAATAAGAGGCTTAAAATCAAGTCTGTTGGTGCAAGAAGGGTTACTGCAAATCTATCGAGATTTTTGTTTAACAGATACGGACCGCTGTGAAAGTTGTCAGTTCTCTACGTGGGTGAAATCACTTTAGAAGGAGAATAACCCGCCACTATTTATAGTGACGGGTTAGATAAGGGGCTAACGGAATGAGATCAGATCAAAGCGGTCTAGGTTCATTACTTTATTTCAAGCGGCAATAAAGTAATGAATGAATTTCTCTTGCGAATCCGATTCTGCATAGACTTCAGCAATAGCCCGAAGTTGATAATAAGATCCAAAAAGGAGATCCACTCTCGTTGCTGTCCACTTAGTTTCGCGGGTTGAGCGGTCTTTCCCCTCAGAGATGCTTTTAGAAGTAACCGGATACCAAGCAGTGGATATGTCTAGGAGGTTTACAAAGAAGTCATTGCCAAGGGACTCTGATTTATCTGTAAAGACTCCATGTTTTGTATTTGGAGCTCGTAAACCACCTAGCAGAACTGTCATCTCTGGCGCAGTTAGTGTCAGAGGTTGTGTGCGATCGATGAGCAATGTTTCACCAGAGACAGAATATTTAGCTCTCATGTAGTTTCTAAACTCATCTGCTATAGGTTTAAAGGGATCAAAGATTCAATATCAGTCAATTCTTAACACGTATCCATTCGTCCTGGAGTAAATGGAACTGTAGTTTCACATCAAGCTAGAACAATCAGATCGGCTAGTGATACCTTTTTGCTCTCTGACTGCATCGTGCTAAGATCGCTCTGAATTTTTCAAATTCTCCAAGAACTTTCTCAAGCTCTTTAGGATTGTTCACATCCCAGTTCTTCTAAGGTTCTTGCGGAACGCGAGCGCCATTTGCTTCCCCTCTCATGTCAGAACCACGAATGGTAGAAGCTGAAGACATGCAACACTAACCAACTCGCTTACAGCTAGGCCTGTAGCAAGGACCTTTTCCTTCAGTAATGCGATATCTGATTCATCAATGATTTCATGATCTATGCTTGGGATTGGATCTTGCCAGATAAGACTTTTCTCAGGAACTTCTGGGCCATACGAAACAATCCACTCTTATAGAGAATGCTAAAAGAAATCTTACATGAAACATAACAACAAACTTTAAATCTGAACACTGTCAAAATCAGATTAACCTCCTGTTTGATTCAAATTGCAGTGTCATGAGGTTGCTTTAGTTTGTTGATGTAATGAGCGCCAAATCTAGAAACGAGACATGGGACTTTAAACAATTAGGAGTCTTACTAATCTTCATGGCCATTACCCTCTACTTCTGGGATTCGTGGTTTGTTTTTCCTGTGAAACTCTTTGTGGTGCTTTTGCATGAAATCTCTCATGGCTTAATGGCCCTAATCACTGGCGGTGAGATACTAAAAATAGAAATCAATGAGAATCAGGGCGGTATTTGTTGGCATCGTGGCGGATCATTCTTTTGGGTAGCATCGGCTGGATATCTCGGAAGTATGTTCTGGGGTGGTTTGATTTTACTGATAGCAGCTAAAACCAAATATGATAGCTGGGTGATGGGTCTGATTGGTTTATCTGTTCTGCTGATTACCCTCTTATACATACGAAATCTCTACGGAATGGGCTTTGGTATTTTATTCGGAGTGGGCCTCTTGCTTTTGGCTCGCTTTGGTGGACCTACGTTTAACGATCTGGTGCTCAAGTATATAGGGATGACTAGCATGTTGTATGTCATCTTTGATATCAAAGACGACCTGATCTCTCGGAATATATCGGAATCCGATGCAAGCAGACTCGGTGAAAAATACTTTGGCAATTCGATGTTCTGGGGGATCCTCTGGCTAGTGATCGCCATCGTTTATGCAGTGATCATTCTAAAGTTCTCATTTAACAAGAGAATCATGGTAGGCAAATCATTTTAATCAATGGTGCAGGAGTACACTGGGTTTTGTATTGTATTGACTAGAGAGAAAAGAAGTATCATATGAAAGATCTTACTGACAAACGTCTTATCTATCGCAAGGGATTTCTCTTTTTATTTATAGGGGTTTTCTCTTCGGCGCTTTTGATTTTAGAAAATCTAGAATTAAGATTTATTGTTCTTTACCTAGCTGCCATCTGGGGATTCTGTCGTTTCTATTACTTTGCATTCTATGTCATCGAAAAATATGTCGATCCCAGCTACAAATTTTCAAGCCTTTGGTCGTTTGTTATGTATTGGATGAAGAAAAAATAGTATTAAATAACAGAAGTTTGCGGAGAGTATAGATAGATGTTTGCACCGTCGTTAGTCATCAGATGCGCAGTCATTAAATTCATCCCATAGATTTTCTACATCTTTTTCCGTATTTTTCGTAAGATCAGGTGAGAGAATAGTATGTTGCTTTCTTTGCATTTCTAAAGATGTCTCTGGTGTATCAATACGTAGAGGGATTCTACCCTCTTGCTTATACTTCTCGATAGAAATTTGATGTTTTTCGAGTAACTCTGAGGCACTCTGAACATCTCTATAATAGTTTACTTCGAAGCCCTCTGGCCAATCAGAAACTTCACCCGCTTCAGAGTGGCTCCATTCTGAAATAAGATAGTAGTTGTCATCATAAAATGATTGGCATTGTATGACGCA
This sequence comes from Verrucomicrobiota bacterium, assembly GCA_039192515.1. Lineage (NCBI taxonomy): Bacteria > Pseudomonadati > Verrucomicrobiota > Verrucomicrobiota bacterium. The sequence goes on from JBCCXA010000023.1 coordinate 14,508, forward strand.
AAAAGTTTCACCAGTCCAACGTGGATAGGGAATATGTAGTCCTATAAAAGGCAGCAAACGCTTCATCGTTATGTATGAAATAAAGACTTCAATAGTGTACTCGGTTGACTAAAAACAAGTGTTATAAGTTGGATAACCAAGGCGGACATTGTTTACATTTTGGTAGTTCAAAAATCTACCAAAGCCAAGCGGTTTTAACTCTGCCTCTAAATCTCTTATTTTTTTTCGCCATGAGATCAAGGGGGCTTCATTTGTGGTCAATTGGTAATCTGCATTGGAATAACGCTCTGCTTCAGAGAGCATTTGTTGGCTTAGCATATTGAGCAAAGTGATTGAAAGATTATAGAAAAGCATGCACCCAACTACAATGATTAATGGGATGACCACTAACCACATTAAGGAAGTGCCAATTGTACCTATACTTTAAGTAAAGTAACCATTTATATATCTTAATAAGTTATCATGAAACATTCAAGATACTGATTTCGGGTCGGCAGTTGAATCGCATGCCGTGGAGGTTGCCGATGCCGCGAGTGATGTGAATGTGTTTATTGCCCCAAGATAATGTCCCTTCGGGGAAGGAGTGGTCTTTGACAGGGAGAAAAGGTCGAAGCCCTAGAAAAGGGATAACGAGTTGTCCTCCGTGGGTATGACCACAGCACATGAGATCCCAATCGTAAGGCTTAAGATCTCCTTTACAGTCTGGGTTGTGACTTAAGACAAAGATGGGTTCATCAGTGGATCTTGTTTTTTGTAAAATTTTATTAGGATGACAGTCTCCATTCCAATAATCTCCTAATCCAACGATAGCCATAGAAGTGCCATGGAGCTTTATGTGCTGAGACTCATTGAAGAGAAAAGTAATGTCGCTATCTATTAGTAATTTCTGGATTTTGGAAAAGTCTTTATAACCAAGTGATGAGCCAGCCCATTTGCCACCATCGTGATTGCCTGTGCAGGCAAAAGTAGGAATCTTTGCCGAAAGTTTTTTGAGGATGCGTTGATACTCCTCGGGTTGTGGGATTTTCCAAGTGATGTAGTCTCCCGTCAAAAAAGCAATGTCAGGATCCAAGCCCAGAGATATATCAATAGCTTTTTCTATATCTTTGAAAGGAACGACAGCAGAGGCGTGAAAGTCAGATAGGTGGAGAATTCGCAAAGGCTTCTGGAAGTGACCGAGGGTGATATCTTTTTCCGTTACCTCAAAAAGTGAAGGCTCCAGATACATCATGTGATAGCTACTCGCTATGCCTGCTAGGGAAGTGCCACCAAGTGCAGTCAGAAAAAGTCTTCGGGAAAGTTTCATGTCATAGGGATTTAATTTTAATCCTTAGGTAAACACAGATTAAGCAGATTTAAAAATCATACGTTTCAGATACAGTTGAAAATTCTACAGCCTATTCGTATAAATTCGTGGTTCCAATTATTGTGGATCACTTCTTAATGAGTCTTTGGCTAGCAGATGAATTGGGGTAGCGCTTGGCTTCGATATGGTAATAGGCTTGTAGAAGATCTGTTTCTAGGCCGATTTTCTTTCGCGCTTCACGAATGGTAAGGTCTCGCATGGATTTGAAATTGACCTTATCCAGTGGCTTACAATCTGAGACATAGGCGAGAGAAACGGCATCTCGAAAAACTTGCATATTTCTTTTACTAAAGCGGTAAGCTTTGGGGTAGAGCGTTCCAGAAACCCAGCTAAAGATGGAAGTTTGGGTAGTAGAGACTCGATTGGTGGAACCCATAGTGAAGCCAATGGTAAAGGCTTCGTCTATCATTTTAGTGCCACGACCAAGAATGATGTGAATAAAGTCGTGTCGTTGTAGAGTGACTCGCCCTTTGAAAAAACCTAGGCCTTTGAGATTAAATTTAGGGTTTTCAACGATTTGTACCATAAGAGGCACTTCGTTTTGGTCGTTGCCAAAGGAGATGAGTTGATCATAGGCTGCACCTAAGGTGATCTTATCTTTCCAGAGTGGGATATACCACTCTTGTAGTTTAGGACTGTATTTAGATTTGGAGTCTGGCTTCATAAGCGGGTGATGGGTTGGGTAATGGTTCTTAAGTAACGGAAAGCCTCAGGAACAAAACGAATGTCAGATGCTTCTTGGATGGCAATGCGTGTTTGCTCCTCCATGACTAAGGGTGAGACAGGAGGCTGATAGTCCTGTAAACGTTGGATAAGTAGTGATTGCTCATCTAGCGAAGGGTCGATTTGTTTTTCACGTTGTAGATCGCGCAGGAGAGAATCTGTTGACCCTGGGGTCATCCACTTTGGGATGAGATCAGCTATGGAGTCGAAAGTGTGTGCATCAATAGAGAGTTTATGTTTATTAGATAGAGCTTGGATAAGTGCCCAAGCTGATTCAATAGATTCGCAAGGCAGTAGAGGAATCTTCAAATCCATACGTCCAGGTCTCTTGAGGTCAACTTCAAGGAGATCCGGACGACTCGTTGCTAGTAGCCAAATAAGTCGACCACGGTTTTGCTCGCTGGCCATTTCTTGAGCGAACATGGAATAAACACGAGCATCAACAGGACTGGAGCTAGCTCCACTATCGCGGCTTCCCATGGACTGATCAGCCTCATCGATAAAAACAAAACATCTGGGTAACGTTCGCAGTAAACGAAAGATACGCTCTAAGTTAGATTCGGTTTCGCCTTGATATTTTCCACGGAAGTTCTTCAGCTTAACGACGGGGACTTGAGCCTCTCCGGCTAGAGCTTCAACAAAAAAACTTTTACCTGTTCCTACTGGGCCCATGAGAAGGTATCCTTTAGGGATAACTTTTGTCATACCTTGTTGCCAGAGATTGAGATCATTTTGGATGCGTTTCTTTAAAGCTGCTTGGCCATAAAGATCTGACAGATTGTGTTTTGGGCGAATGAATTCTATGAGGTTGTCACAACTTTCCTCGACTAGACGATGTGCGATAGATTCAAGGTCTTTTAACTTAATGGCTTCTTTCTGATATTCTTTGAGCTTAAGCATGGCTTGTAATGAGTTAAGTGAAGTCCCTGCTAGAAGTTGTGCTGCGGATGTTTGAGACTCTTGGATTTCTTTGAATGCAATTGGGTAATGGCTCTGCTGCTGTTTGAAGAATTTCTGGATTTCCTGCTTAGTAGGCAGCGGTATTTCTAGGCGAAGACCATGGGAATTCGTCTGAATCATGGGGTGAATTTCAGACAAGTTCTGACAAATGATAAAAGTCGCCAGAGGGTATTCTTTAAATACAGGATCCTCACTCCAACGTTTGATGGTTAGCGCAACAGCTGAGACATCAATTGATGTGGTGTTAATATTCGGAAGAACATATTGCGCATTGGTAATGAGAAGGCCTAAGTGGATTTTTTTGCCCTCAGCTCGACTATAGTTGACGCAGTATAGAATAAATTCATCAAGCAAAGCAACTTGCTGCCTGGGATTACCAAAGCGCTCTTTATGTGCTCGATCATTAAGCCATTCGGGGGCAATTTCCTGGCCTTTCATGACCTTGATGCCCGTGGCGATGTCTAGCGATAAAATAAGGTCATACGCGCTTAAGCAGGCCTTGCTCAATAGGTCAGATAAATTACCTAGACCATTCTCAGAGGAATTTGGCACGGGAAAGATGTCATGAGTGTTCCCGTAGAGAACGAATTGCCGATTCGCCCCTGAACGGTACGCCTCAATGACATGATCTAACCAGTTCTTTCCTTCAGAGCTAGGCATTTCCTTATGCCTCAGACTTTGTGGTATCTTGATCTGTTTCGGTAGTGCCGAAAGGCTTGTCCGTAGATACTGGACCGTCTGTTGGAGCGGGGGCAGATTTTAACGTCATGTTGCGTTTAGCGGCAAAACGCGCAAGAGCTTGCCCACCAGTGGCCTCGCGAACCTTTTTCATGCGGTTGATGTCTTCTAGTTTGAAGTCAACCGCATCGCGCGCAACACGAGATTTACCCATCGCTTTTGATTTGCGCTCTTCGGTAATTTCTTTGATACGTGCCATGCTATCAGTTACTCCATCTGTATCCATGCGGATACCTGCTCCAATGGCATTTGCTTTAGCAATCGATTCGTGAATTTTAGTGTCGCGAATATTATCTTTAGCCTGCTGAATTTCTTTGTCCGCAAGTTTTAAGCTTTCATTGAGGCGTTCGGTATCTACTTTGTAATCTGATTCTAGCAAATCAAATTGTTCTTGGTTGTTGGTGAATTCGCGCTCGACCTGCTCATACTCGCTAGCGAGTTCCTTGGCCAAGTCCTCGTGTCCAGCTTCAATTAGTGAAGTGATTTGGTCTTCTAGTTCGCTTAATTTACGGTGTTCATCCTCCATCTGGCCTTTTAATCTTTCTAGCACGCCTGCTTTGAGGCTTAAGGCTTCTCGACCTTGAACTTCCAGCTTGTTGCGTGATTCAATAGCTGTCTCCAAGATGGCTTGAGGATCGGCTGCTTCTGCGATACCGATAAGTTTTAAAAACTTACCGTAGATGAGTCTCCATAATCTTCCCATGATTGTTATTTCCTTTCGTTTAGTTTGTTTCTGTTAAAGAGTTGTCCGTTTTCGAGTCATTTCCATATACATTTCGCTCAAGTTGATCCAGTTGCTGATGGTTTAAGCTTGATTGCACCATATCTCTAATAGCAGTGGCGTGTTCAATTCGATCTTGTAGTTTAGATTGCACCGACTCAATTTGGCTACGAGAATTGTTAGCGGCTTCTGGCATGACTGGATTAATAATGGTTTCTAACTGTTCGTAAGTTTTATTCAAAGTAGATTGTGCTTCTTCTAGGGCTTGTAGAGCGTGATCAATCTGAGGTTGTAAACTAGATTTACCCTGTAGACGCAGAGCGAGAATATGTCTCACTTCATGACACATGGTAAGGGTGAGCTGGGAAACCAGTTTACTGACATCTTGCTCAGCGGTTGTAATGATGCGATCACTGAAAATTTTATTCTCGATCGATTTCTTCAATTGATGGACTGATGAGAGGGTATTTTGCAAATCCTTCACTTTACCAGGTGGGGCTGTCCTAAGTTCTTGAATAAGCTCTTCAAGTGTATCGTTCTCTTTCTCGAGGAAGGATTCCAAGGTATCTACCTTGGTTTTCTCATAAAGCCTTGGCCATTGTCTTTTCCAAAAGAGGTAAGTGCCAAAGCCCACTAGGCCGGCTAAGCATAGGCATATCCAATAGGGGGCACCGAAAAACGCATAGGCAGCAGCAATGGGAAGATAAGGAGCCCAAGTATAGGGATTAGAGACTATGCGTCCGAGTGTTTTACTCGATAAATCAATGTAATCCGGCCGCTTCAATTAATCTCCAACAAGTAAAATTTTTGCCCTACGTGCTTTCTTGTTATAAGCGCGTATACTCTCACCTTCAAGGCGTTGTGGCAACTCACTAGAGCCTTTCCCATAGGCATAAATACGGTTTTGAGAAATCTGACATGCTTCAATGAGGTAGTTTTTCACCGCTTGAGCTCGTTGCTCTGAAAGTTGTTGGTCTAAATCGGGTTGATCGCTAGGCGAGACATGAGCCTCGACAATGATTCTATAGTCAGGATAGTGATTCAGTATTGGGGTGGCTTCCTGGATAAGTATTTGAAAATCTTCTGGTATAGCGGTAGAGCCTGGACGAAAAGTGATGGGTTGGTCAATGAGGGTGCCTCTTACCTTTTGAGAGAGTTGTTTCCATGCTTCTTCGGAAAGTGGGTCGTAGAATTTTTTCAAGCGTTTGATAGCAGGAACACTCGTGCTGGCAGGGGGAATGGTGTGAGGTGAATTTTGTAATCGATCTAAAATACCTCGATAGATAAGAGCATAGGGGTCATTTCGCGGTATAGGTGAAGAGAGTTCGTGGTCATCAAGAATCGATTTAATGTGTGCAATGGACTGTATAATAGGAGGATCACTTTGAGACGCGCTGCTTAACCAATACGTATGGTTCTCTTCAAAAGTGGCGAACTTAATACCGTTTGTCATTATTTGGGCTTGGGAAGTTTTTTCTCCGCTATCACGCGCCGCAGCATCAATGAAGTCATTAGGATTATTTAAATACTCATGCAATGCTTTAAAGTAAGCATGAGTGATGAGTTCAGCCAACTTAGGTTCATCTGAGATGACTTTTCTAGAAGCAAGGGCAATATCGATGATAAGCCCTTGAGCGTGTCGTGTATCAATCAATACTTTTGCACCTTGTATTTTTTTCAGTGCTTGTGTTACTTGTGGTTCCCATAAGACAGCGAAGTCGACTTTCCCTTTTGCAAGGGCCTGGTAAGATTCTTTAATATCGTTACTGCGAAATCTTTCCAACTGAGGTCTTAAGTTTTCGAGTTTAAAGTGTGAGACTTCGGAGCGGAGGAAAAATTCTGATGGTGAGAAGCCAACAAATGAGCCCTTAATTTCTGGTTTATTGAGGTCATCAATATTAGAGAGATGGGAGAGTCCTACAATGGCATCACCTCCATAGCTTTCATCAACCACAAAGATAATCGCTGCTGGCCAGTGGCTATCGTTGGCATTAGCAAGATAACTATCCAAAGTGGCTACGGCAAATTCACATTCACCGGAATGAAGTCCCTGGATTCGTTTGGAGAAATCAGCAACGATTTCAAAGTTGACCTTAATTTTGTGAGGATCTAGTAATCGTTGAAACTTAGCGGATCTAAAAACCATGTAGCCAAGCCAGTCATCACCCCAAATGTTGATGGTACGATCATAATCTATAGCTTCGCTAGTTATGGAAAGCAGATGATTAAGCTTACTTGCTTCGCGAGTGGGTCGGAACAGTCCCCAGGCGATCATTCCCAAGGTGCAGAGTATGATTAAAATGCTGGTCCATTTTTTCATCTAGGTCTTGAATTAGCTCTTGAATTTTTTTGCTGCACTAACAATTTTGTAGAGAATAAAACCCAAAATGAGGAGGAAAAATACGGAGCCTAGTGAGACCCCTTGATCTTTTGTTGTAGGTTCTGATTTTGAGGTCGTTTTAGCTATATCGTTCGTCTGCTTTTTGGTTTTGATAACAGATGACGGTTCTGGGATAGGATTCAAGCTTATTTCATCCATGACTTTAAAGTCATTATCTGTGATTCTAATATCAGAGACATCACCGATTTCAGCATCTACTTTTAGCAATCCCTGTTTAAGCTCTTTGCTTGTCTCCGCAGCAAAGTAAAGAGTTGAAACACCTTTCATATAGTCTCCTTGTCCATGGAAACCAATGCCTGCCACTTCAATTTGGTTTTTTCGCAATTCCAAAATCTGCCTTTGGACACCTTTTGCTCCATGTTTGCTAGATTCTTTGCCGTCTGTAAAAACCACCACCACATGCCTTTCGAAGGGGCTAACCGTTTGCCGGCGATCTTGGATATTTTTTAAAGCTTCGCCAATAGTTCTAAATAAAGGTGTTCCTCCACTAGCTTTAATAGATTCTACCTTAGCCATAAGCACTTCTCGATTATCTCGCCCCATAGGAACAATCAAGCCCGCATTAAGTCCAATAAGAGATAGACGATAGTTTTCAGGGACAGCCGATAACCATTCCAGAAAGGCTTTCTTGGCCTGTCCAATTTTGTCGTCGGTATTCATGGAACCCGAGTCGTCAAAAATAATAGTGATGGCAGTGCCGCTTTGTTCGACCCTTTCTTGATCGAGCTCATTAAGCCACTGAGTCGTCACATTATCTTGCGCGTGTATAGTAGAAAGACTCAAAACTATAAGGGCTGGAATAGTGATGATGCGGATAAAAGTATTTTTTCTCATTGCTTTCGTATGGTTTATGTTTTTAGCGTAGGTCGTCAGCTCCAAATTCTGCTGGGATTTCACTTTCTGCCGAGATGATAAACATTTCTCCACGCATATTCTGGGCACGTTCTTGGGGTGTTTTCGGGCTGGTGATTAGTGGATCTTTCACACTCATTCCTTTCACGTCAAAACGGGAGAGGTCGACTTCTTCTGGGCTGAGGTTAAGGTTTTCTCGGACGTAAGCGGCGTAAGCTTTTTTAACTGAAAAAGCTCGGGCGTAGGATAGCGTCTGAGCATCGTTGAGTATTTGTTCGATTTTAGGTAGGGGGAGTTTTTGAAATTGATCTGTACCAGGAATGCGTCGTTCATAAGTGCTTTGATTCTGTTTCATCTTTGCCCTAACAAAATTGTAGAAGAAGTTATCGGCGTGACCTCTTAGCTGAACGATAGCGCCTCCATAGCGGCTTACTGTTTCATGAATAGTGGCAAAGACCTGAGCATAGTCACGCCAGTCGATTTCTGCTATCTGAGCTGGGAAAGTAAAGGTATAGGTGTAGAGGGTATTGGCGCCAGCACTTTCAGCTGCTTGTCGAACTGCTTGGGTGCTGGCAAAAGCCTGCTTGGGCTTTGCAAGTTCAGTGCTGGCCACAGCAGTTTCTTTCGAAGGAAGGTGATAGCTTAAGATGCTTTTGTTACCAATAAGGCCCAGATCTAAGAAGAAGTCTTGGATCCGGTTGGTTGTGGCCGTGAAACTAACTGGGTTCTTTGTGTCGAAGAAGCGTTCATTTCCCGTAACGCCTGCTAGCTGTGCATCGACACCAACCCATAAAATAAAGTCACTGACTGCTGACTCATCTTGTAAAAAAATACCAGCTAGAGGTTTGCTGAGTTTTTTGAAAGAGGAGACGCGGCTCTTGTCAGCTTGCGATTTTTTGGCGATGTTAGCGAGTTCTTTTAAAAAGAATTCTTGTTGTTTGAGATGTTCGCTGCGGAAGGCTTCTACTAATTCTTTGTTATTATCTAGGAAGTCTTTACGCACGGCATAGACATCGAAAATGACATTGGAAGCTGTCTTGGTGGTAAAGAGAGGCTTCGCCCCCTTAACGGTTCCCTCTAGACCGGTTCCCACAGTTCCACCAGCAGTTAGTGCTAGAATATCCGGATAGATACAAGCCGCACCAGATAAGGATTCGTCGTTTCGAAAGGCGTTGGCGGGGTCTAGCGCTGCTTGCCCTGGAGACCAATTAGGAGGCGTAGTGATTTCTGGGACAAATTTGATAGTGACATCTTTGCTGGAAAGCCCTGCATCGCTCAGCATGTTACCTATCAGAGATAAGTGCGGTCCATTAAGTTGCGCGACAATGGTTTTGCCTTTTAGGTCTTTGAGCTTGTCGATGTCTTTGCCGACGAAGCCGTCAGCACCAGTTGAAGTTGAAAGTTGTAGAAAGACGATGGGCTCGAGTCCGGGGTCTTTTTGTTTTAAAGCGTCTGCGACTAGGGCAATCATGTCTGCAGTCCCTCTCAGGAATGCTGACTTACCGGTGACATAGTTTTCTACCTGCTTATCAAAGTCGTCGATTAGCTTTAGCTCAACGGGGCGACCAATAGCCCGTGCAAGACTCGAGTTGGGATTTGGTTTAGTTCCTGCGTTGGCATGAACCGTTACGCCATCCGGAGCCCAAGTGATCATAGGCACCAGAAGAGGAGAGGAGGAAGAGACGCTTTTCTTGGTTGCTTTTTGTAGAAAAGGTGAATTTGAGTAGGGCTTTTGAGGTTCCACGTAATCTACCTTTTGAGCAAAAAGGGAATAAGGTGCTAAGGCGACAATCAAGAGTGTGATTAATTTTTCTTTCATAAGCGTGCTGAAAATGTAGGCCAAATTTGGATTTTTGGCAGTTATAATTAGTGATTTCTTTTATAAGGGTAAGCATTTCTAGTTTGCTGCGAATTTTCTAAAAGCTTTTTAAAAAGCGAAATATGTAGATACTAGTGGTCTATTGATCATCACTTCTTGTTCAAATTCAATCAAAAGGACCTCTTGATGAGAAAATACTTCGTTTTGTTGTGGCTAGGATTAATGAGCTGCGGATGGGCTCAAGAAAGTAGAGAACTACCAAAAGTATTGGAGGAGTGGAAGGACTGGGCACTTTGGGAGAGTGATCATCTCAATTGTCCTTCTCCCTACTATAATAAAGAGAAATATATGTGCTTATGGCCCTCTGAGCTCAAGCTAGATGTTGAGCAATCTCAGGGGAATTTCTCATTTGATGTGAAAGTATATGATCAAACCTGGGTTGCCTTGCCTGGAGATAACAAAATGTGGCCTAAGGCTGTTAGAGCTAATGGTAAAAGCCTGCCTGTTGTTCTTCATTCTGGTAAGCCTTCAATTGAGTTAAAGACAGGTAGTTACAAGGTAGCCGGTGCGTTTCAATGGGAGGAAATGCCTCAGCGAATATTGATTCCCAAGGAAGTGGGTATACTCGCTCTGAGCTTGCATGGAAAGAAAGTCGATATTCCCAACTGGGATAATTCTGGGTATGTCTGGTTGAAGCGAAATCGATCCGAGGCAAAAGATCGAGATTTCCTGGCACTAAAAATCTATCGCTTATTGCAAGATGGAATTCCGATGTGGCTTGACACAGAGATTGAATTAAGTGTCGCGGGGAAAAGTCGTGAGGAGGAGTTGGGCTGGTTTCTTCCAAGGGGATGGAAGCTTTCTAGTATCGATGCACCAATTCCTGTGGCGATAGATGATGATGGGAAGATGAAAGCTCAGGTGAGAGCTGGCAAATGGTTTATTCGTTGCCGAGCTTTTAGGACGGATGATTTAAAGGGTGATGAATTTGCATTTGACGAGCAAGTGAAACCTATGGCTAAAGATGAGTTAGTCGCTTTTGCGGCAAAGCCCTCTTTCCGTATGATAGAAATCTTAGGGGTTGATTCTATAGATGTCTCGCAAACGACATTTCCTGAGAAGTGGGCCTCTTATCCCGTTTATTTTTGGGATACGAAAAAGCCCTTCAAGATAGATGAACGGATGAGAGGTATGGGAAATCGGATTCCCGAAGGTTTGAAGGTTTCACGAAATCTTTGGCTCGCAGACAATGGACAGGGTTTTGTCTATCAGGACCAGATCAATGGCAAAATGCAAGAGATCTGGCGGCTTGATGTTCAAGATGGAGTCAAGTTAGGCAGTGTTAAGGTTGATGGGAAAGGTCAACTAATTACGCGTAATCCTAAAACGAATAAAGAAGGGGTAGAGTTACGGAAAAGAGATTTAAATGTTTCGGCTGTGGGAGAGATAGGAGGCAGAAACGAATTGTCCGCAGTGGGATGGCTCACAGATGTTGAAAAATTAGATGTTACCATGCACCTTCCGCCTGGATGGCGCCTGGTCGCTTTATTTGGAGCTGAGAAAGTAGAAGGTGATTGGCTGACGGCTTGGTCATTGCTGGATGTCTTCTTGTTACTCATTTTTTCCTTTGTGGTTTTTAAGATGTATGGAGTGTTACCCGGGATTATTGCCTTTGCTGCCATGGGGGTATCTTGGCATGAGGTGAATTTCCCCAACATGTCATGGCTCGTCTTACTCATGCCTCTAGCACTTTTACGCGTTATCAAGAAGGGTAAGCTTTTATTGGTAGTGAAGGTTTGGAAATATGGAGCACTCGCATTGTTGGCAGTGCTATTGATTCCCTTTGTCTACAAGCAGGTGCAATCTGCTATTTATCCACAGTTGGAAGAGAAAGGCGTAAATAATCAAATTTTTAATACAGTGGCTCGATCGCTCTCTGCCGTGCCCTCAAGTGAGGCCTTGCAAAGTGAATTCATGTTGGAGGAAGCTGTTGATCGCTCAGATAGAGAAGGCTATGGAATGAATCTTTTGAATAAATCGCAACCCCTCAAAAAAGGTACATGGAAAGGTAAACAGAAAGTGAATCTTCAATATGATGCTCAGGCGAGAATTCAAACAGGTCCTGCTGTTCCTCAGTGGACGTGGCGAACGGTGACGTGTCGTTGGAATGGGCCGGTATCGGCTGAAGAAACGATTCGCCCGATTTTACTATCTTTAGAAGGCCAACGTGCACTCACCTTGGCTAGGTTGGTGCTTATTGGCTGGTTACTATTATTGCTCTTACAAATTAGGCAATTAGGGAAAGTTCCTATTCTTGGGGTGAGGAAGAGCGGGCTAAGAACATGGGTGGCAATAGGAGCGTTCTTTTTATCAGGGCTTCATGATTTAAAGTCAGAAATACCTGACGAGCAGACATTAGAAAAGTTACGAACTAGATTGACTGAGAAATCAGATGCTTTTCCAAATGCCGCAGATATTGCCAAAGTCGATCTGCAGTTAGTCGGTGTAGAGCTTCTTATGAAAATGGAAGTTCATGTAGCTGCGGAATCAGCATTTCCTCTGCCTGGACGGCTGCCTATCTGGTCTCCTGTAGAGATTACGGTAAATAATGCGGGAGCCCCGGCTTTGCGAAGAGAGGACCAGTATCTGTGGATCGTATTAGACAAGGGAGTTCACCAGATTGAAGTGAGAGGTTTGTTACCTAATGTTTCTGAGTGGGAGTGGACTTTTCGTTTGAAACCTAGATTTGTGACGGTAGAGGCTTCTGGTTGGACAGTTACTGGAATCAAGGATAATGGAGTGCCAGAGCAACAAGTCTTTTTTGTTCGTCAGCAATTGGATAGCTCGGGCTCGCAAGATGCCTCCTATGACAAGAAAGATTTCAATCCACTTGTTGCGTTAAATCGATCCTTTGAACTAGGACTTGTTTGGCAAGTTCAGAATCAAATCACCAAATTATCTTCTATAGATAAGGCGATATCTATCAAGATTCCCCTTTTACCTGGAGAAAAAGTGATGACTTCTGGTGTCGAGGTAAAAGAGGGGATGGTGGAAGTTTTAATGAGAGCAAATCAGAAAACATTTACTTGGAAAAGCGAGCTGGAGCGCATGAGTAAAATAAATCTCGCTGCTGAGGAAACGGATTTGTGGGTAGAGAAATGGACTTTGGTGACTTCCCCAGTTTGGAATGTAACGCTTTCAGGAATTAAGCCTGTTTTTCAGAAGAATCAAAAAGACTTGTTGCCGGTATGGAGTCCTTGGCCTGGCGAAGAGGTTGAATTTCAGATTAGTAGACCTGAGGCAGTAAGTGGAGAAACAACAACTGTTTCTTCCGTAAATCATGAAATTCGTTTGGGTAGTCGACATAAACGCTCTATACTCTCTATGTCACTGCAGTGTAGTTTGGGAAGTGATTTCGTCATGCAGTTGCCCGAGCAAGCGGAGATCACTTCATTAAAGCATAAAGGTGTAGAGATTCCTGTTCGGACTGAGGGAAAGAATTTGATTATCCCTGTGCACCCTGGTGAGCAAATGTTAAATATTGAATGGAAAGAAGCAGAAGACATTGGCATTGTTTCAGCTGCAGAGGAAGTCAAGCTGCCAGTTCCTTGTGCTAATATTCATACATCGATCAAGCTGCCTCTTGATCGATGGGTTCTATGGGCTAAAGGACCATTGCAAGGACCAGCGATTCGTTTTTGGGCTGTGCTAATTGGTGCTTTATTCATTGCATGGCTATTAATGCGTTTTAAAGCTCTGCCCATTAAGTCTTGGGAATGGGTGCCATTGCTATTTGGACTGACGCAGGTACATGTCATTTCTTCTGTGGTGCTCATCGGTTGGTTATTTGCCTTCGAGTGGCGAGGACGTGAAGGTTATCAAAAACTTAAAGGGGGCTCGTTCAATGTTGTTCAGGTTTTACTTGGCCTGAGCACGGTGATGGTGGTAGGGATCCTTTTGGCAGTCGTTTACAATGGTCTTTTAGGTAATCCAGAAATGTATATTTCTGGTAATGGTTCCTCTAAGTCATGGATGAAATGGTATCAGGCGCAATCCGATGCTTTACTTCCAACTCCTAGTGTTGTTTCCGTATCTATATGGTGGTATCGCTTTCTGATGTTGGCTTGGGCATTATGGGTAGCGAGCCTGACGGGAAAATGGATGAAGTGGGCTTGGACTCAATTCAACGACGGTCAGATTTGGTGTAAGAAAGATAAGAAGAAGCCTGGACCTCCACCGTTAGATCAAATAGCCTCATCATCGAAATAATATTTGCGCTTTGAATGCTTTGAGCTGAGAATCTTTAGTCATGTTTAGTGGTATTGTAGAGGAGGCTGGCCAGGTGATTGAGCTAAAGAAAACCGAAACAGGCTGCACATTTACTATTCAGTCAGAAAAGGTTCACAAAGATGTTAAGCTTGGCGACTCTATTTCTAATAATGGTTGTTGTTTGACGGTCGTTTCATTTGACCTAGAAAAAGGTTTTCTAACATTTGATTTATTAGAGGAGACTCAACGTGCGACTAATTTAAAGCAATTAGAACAAGGCAGTTTGATTAATCTTGAGCGGTCGCTAGCGGTAGGAGATCGAATCGGAGGTCATTTTGTATCCGGTCATGTGGATGGCACTGGCGAGATTGTCAAGTGGGAGAGATCGGGAAGCGACTATATCTTAGAAGTTGAAGTTCCAGATGGTGATGAGCGTTATTTAGTTCCAAAGGGAGCTATAGCAATAGATGGAGTGAGCCTTACTGTAGGTGAGGTGAATGACCGGACTTTCTCAGTATGGATTATTCCCCACACCTATGAAGTTACAGCTATGCACCAGCGAAAAGCGGGTGATTTAGTTAATTTGGAGTACGATATGTTGGCCAAATACGTGGAGAAGTTGTTGTCTAGTAAATAACAGTAAGAATCAGGTCATTATTAGTGTTGAGTTGGCTGCCTCAGGTTGAACACTAGGGATGATAAAGACCGGAATGGTAATTAGATAGAATATGTTGGGCTTGTATAGGGTATGGAACTAAAAATACTCTGATCAGTCCATGCATAGAGGGTTTCTCTTCCGATGAAGCCTATTCAGCGGCATATTCCTTGAGAGCTTCTAGATCGATATGCTCTAAAACGGAGCGATGAGTCGCTTCCAAGTGAACTTTGGGTGCCGAGTTGTTTTCAAAGGCTTCTTTCCATCTCAAAGCGCATAAGCACCAACGATCTCCAGCTTTTAGTCCTGGGAATCTGTATTGTGGAATGGGAGTTGAGAGATCATTACCAACGGATTTTGAAAACTGTAGAAACTCGTCTGTAGCCGTCACACATACAGTATGTCTGCCTGCATCATCTGGTCCGGTCTCACAATATCCCGTTCTGTAAAACCCGGTCATTGGGGAAAAACAGCAAGGTTCTAGTGGTCCCCCAAGGACATTCTTTTCTTTGGGATGAGTGTCTTCGTTGAAAGCTATCATAATTCCTACTTACTTAGTTCTAGCACTTCGCGATGGCGAAAGCAATCTGTAGTATGGTCATTCACCATACCGACTGCCTGCATGAAAGCATAACAGATGGTGGAGCCTACAAAACTGAATCCAGCTTTCTTGAGAGCTTTGCTCATGGCATCGGATTCAGCAGTTTTTGTTGGTACTTGTTCCATCGTTTTCCAACTGTTCTGGATAGGTTCACCGCCAACGAACTGCCAAAGAAAATCACTGAAACTGCCATGTTCTTCCATGATTTTGAGGTAGCCGCACGCATTGAGTCGGGCAGATTTAATTTTGAGGCGATTGCGAATAATACCAGAATCTTGGAGTAGTTGTTCCAATTTTTTATCTGTGTAGCGAGCCATTTTGTAGGGGTCGAATTGATCAAAAGCACGGTAGTAGTTATCGCGTTTTTTAAGAATTGTAATCCAACTAAGTCCGGCTTGAGCTCCGTCCAGCATCAGCTTGGCAAAGAGTGCTTGGTCTTCATAAACTG
Organism: Verrucomicrobiota bacterium; assembly: GCA_039192515.1. Taxonomy (NCBI): domain Bacteria; kingdom Pseudomonadati; phylum Verrucomicrobiota; species Verrucomicrobiota bacterium. Next base: position 30,061 of record JBCCXA010000023.1, read on the forward strand.
GCACGCCCCATTCTTCATCATGGTACTTGATGTAGATTTCAGAGGAAGTGCACCAACGGCAGCGTTTTTTCATAGTTGCATCCTACTTAAGTGCTTGAAGATATCCATGGCATATTGAGTGGGAGAAGATGCTGTTAACAAACCGGATACAATAACTACTCGTTGTGCTCCCTTCTCGATCACCTGGGAGATATTTTCTACTTTAATCCCTCCGATGCAGAATACTGGGGCATGAATAAGATCCCTCACTTGAGAAATTTCTTGCAATCCAACAGGATTGTAGGTCGGCTTGGTAGGGGTACTAAATAATGGGCCAAAGCCTATGTAATCAGGCTTTTCTGAAGCGGTTTCGCGAACTTGTAGAAGCGAATGGGTTGATTTCCCAATAATCTTATCAGGGCCTGTGAGCTTGCGTGCAGCATTCACGGCCATGTCGTCCTGTCCTATATGAACGCCGTCCGCCTGTGTTATGGAAACAAGCTCAGGAAAATCATTGATAATAAGCGGTATATGGTGGTCTTGGGTGATGGGTTGAACAAGCTTGGTCCACGCGATGATTTCTTCATGGGAAGATTTCTTTGCTCGAATTTGAATAACACCTACACCACCGGCTATAAGTTGCTCGGTGAGCTTAGGCCAGTCATTGGGTGCACTATATCCGGTGTCCAGGATGGCATAGAGTCTAGCTTTTTGGAGCTGGCTAATTGCGGTAGCGTGATCCATACAAATGGCACTGGACTACTTCTGGTAGTTTTGTTGATCGAGCAGGTGCTGCACAAAGTGGGTGCTGTATTTTCCGCGACGGAAATCAGGATGGCTAAGAATCATCTGTCCTAATGGAATAGAAGTCTTGATGCCTCGGGTAATGACTTCTTGCATGGCCCTCTCCATGCGAGTGATGGCGTCTTTACGGTTTCTGCCGTAGGCAATCAGTTTAGCAACCATAGAGTCGTAATAAGGAGGAATGGAATAGCCTCCATAGACATGGGTATCAATGCGGACGCCTCTGCCGCCAGGTCCATAGAATAGGTCTAGTTTCCCTGGCGAGGGCATGAAATTATTAAATGGATCCTCTGCATTGATTCGGAACTCCATAGCGTGGCGCATGGGAACAAGATTATCATAAACCTCATGAAGATGTTCTCCGGCGGCAATGCGGATTTGTTCCTTAACTAAGTCGACAGAATAAACTTCTTCTGTAATAGGATGCTCGACTTGGATGCGGGTATTCATTTCCATGAAATAGAAATTCCCGTTGTCATCGACGAGGTATTCGATCGTTCCGGCGTTTTGGTAACCAACATGCTCTGCTAGCTTTACAGAGGCCTCACCCATCTTTATACGTAATTCCTCACTGAGCATAGGTGAAGGAGCTTCCTCTATGAGTTTTTGGTTACGTCGCTGGATAGAACAGTCACGCTCGCCAACATGAACGATTCTCCCATGACTGTCACCCATCACTTGAAACTCAATGTGGTGAGGGTTTTCAATGAGTTTTTCGATGTATATAGCAGAGTTTCCAAAAGATTTTTCCGCTTCCATCTGAGCGGCGTGGTAACCTTGCACGAGCGAAATATCATTGTGTGCTGGGCGCATGCCTTTGCCGCCGCCGCCAGCGACAGCTTTGATCATGACGGGATAACCAATCTTTTGAGCAATTTTAAGGGCTTCGTTTTCAGTTTCAACAATGCCATCGGATCCTGGGGTAATGGGCACTCCCGCTTCTAAGGCTGTATCACGGGCTGTGGCCTTGTCACCCATCTTAGTAATACATTCAGGGCTAGGGCCAATAAATTTAATGTTACATGAGGCACAAACTTCTGCGAAATGAGTGCTTTCCGCAAGGAATCCATACCCTGGGTGGATGGCATCTACATCGCCTATCTCAGCAGCGGATATAATGCGGTCTATCTTGAGGTAACTTTCACTACTTGGACCCGGTCCTATACATACGGCTTCATCAGCAAGTTGAACGTGTAGCGAATCTATATCCGCCTCAGAATAGACTGCCATGGTTTTGATGCCGAATTCTCGGCAGGCTCGAATGATGCGCAGGGCAATTTCGCCGCGGTTCGCTATGAGAATCTTATCAAACATCGTGTTGTTAATCTATCTTTCTAGTTACTGGTGCTCCACCACTGCTCCTGACAATGTGCCAGGAAAGGGAGACTGATTATTTAGGCCGGATTTTGAATAAGGGTTTGCCAAATTCAACAGGCTTAGCGTTCTCAGCAATAATTTCAACAATCGTTCCCTTCATTTCGGCCTTGATTTCATTCATAACTTTCATGGCCTCTATAATACAAACGATTGTATTTTCGTTAACTTCTTGTCCAACTTCGACGTAGGCATCGGATTCTGGAGATGGAGAAATATAAAAGGTTCCCACCATCGGAGAGTTGATCGTGGGTAAGCTATCTGAGGTCTCAACAACCGTAGGGCTAGCAGCAGCTGGGGCTGCTGGAGCTGGTAATGGGGCTGGCGTTTGATAGGTAATTTGCGGCGTCACTTGGGATATGGTGCCTGTTGCAGCGCCACTTTCGCGAGCGATACGGATTTTGAAGTCATTTTTCTCTAGCTCGAACTCGCTGAGTTTGTTTTTGTTCATGAGATCGATAACTGATTTGATTTCTTTTAGCTCCATGATTTTCCTCGCTGACTTTTAAATTAATAACTCTGACAACAGGCGTGCAGAGTAAGCCAAAAAGGGGTTAGGTCAATTGGTTTTTGCTTTATCGTTAATGGCATGAATTTGCCCAAATATGACCAAACAAGCCCTTTCCAGGGCTAAATCTTGGTCAATATTGCGGTTTAAAGCAAGTCTTAGGTCCTCTAAAGTTTCGCAAATGGGTGCGGCAGCAGTGTACTCCCCAAGTAATTCTGCGTGCTTCCAAATGCCGCGTATAAGACTGGCAATACTTTGGTCTCGGGCCAGAAGAAAATCGCTTTCGATTTGAGCGATTTGGACATCTTCACTTTCTAGTGGGTCATTTGTTGATGAGGAGGCATAAGCTTGTTTTAATTTCGCTGCGATATCTTCACGTAGTTGCTGCCAGCGTTTGGATAGCTGACTCGCGTAACGGTAAGCTGTATCAGGATGATGACTTTCATTTTGTAGCCAAGAGGTAAGAAAATCTGGAGTCCAAAGCTCTTCCTGTTGTGGGTCATGAGTGTCTATGACAGCAAGATTGAGGCAGCGTGAAATGATCGTCGGTAGTAGAGCAGTGGGACGGTCGGTGAGGAGAAAGATAATAGTGTGGTCAGGGGGCTCTTCTAAGGTTTTAAGAAAAGCGTTTGCTGCTTCAGCAGGAGGGAGGCACATGCGGTCAGCGGCAAAGATGCCCGCAACTTTCACAGGCGCATCATGGGCATGAAGTTGGAGAGCATGTTCTAGCTTGCGGATTTGCTCAACTTTAAGTCGGCGGGACTTTGATTCAGGTTTAATCACGTGCAAATCAGCATGAGAGAAAGGCCTTATGTCTTTTTCTTCCTCTATGAGTAGAGAGGATGCTTTATTTATTTTGAGTAAGCTGTGAGCTAGGTCGTAGAAAAGTGTCTCAAGCTCCTGCATACTTGGCCCTGTCAGTAAATAGGCATGAGCCAGGCGCTCTTCAGCTTGAGCCTTCAGGATACGTTCTTTAATAACGGATGTCTGGAAAGGCACTTTTGATTTCCTTTAGGATAAGATTGAAAATTTCTTGTTTTGAGCCCACTGCTTGGATCATTCTAAATCTATTTCCCTGTTCCTTGAAGAGGTTTAGATAACCCTGCCGGACTTTGCTGAAAAATTCTGAAGGCTCTTGTTCCATACGGTCTTTGGGGCCTGTGCGTTGTTGCGCGCGGGCAAGAGACGTTTGCGTATCTAAGTCCAAATAGAGAGTGAGGTCTGGAATCGTGCTAGATAGCGCAAAATCGTTGATGGTCTCGACTAGCTTTAAGGGTAGGCCACGCGCGTAGCCTTGGTAGACAGTGGTTGAGTCATGAAACCGATCGGCAATGACCCAGGTTCCAGAGGCCAGTGCTGGCTGAATGACTTCTCTTACAAGTTGAGCACGGCTGGCACAAAAGAGAAGAAGTTCTGACTCAGGACACATGCCTTCACCTGCTGGATCATGTTTGAGAAGATTGCGGACAGCTTCACCAAGTTTAGTGGCTCCCGGTTCTCTCAAGGTAATGACTTTCAACTTTTTTGCTTTGAGCCAATCTTGCAACAAAGCAATCTGAGTGGTCTTACCGGCTCCTTCGGATCCCTCAAATGAAATAAACTGACCAGAGTTCGGCACTGTGAGCTTCAAAATACCACCTTATGAGGTGATTTCAATACTTGCTACAGCCATCGCTGCGATCCCTTCCTTGCGGCCTACAAATCCCATGGTTTCATTGGTCGTGGCTTTTATGGTGATCTGAGACGGTTTAATCTTTAGAGATTTGCTAAGGACTTCGCGCATCGCATTTAGGTGTGGAAGTACCTTAGGGGCTTCCGCGATTACGGTAGCATCCACATTATTGATTGTCGCTCTGCGTTCGGCTATCATCCTGGAAATATGTTCTAAGAAGAGGGTGGAGCGAGCGTCTTTCCACTCGGGGTCTGTGTTGGGAAAGTGGTAACCTATATCGCCCTCGCCTAAGCTGCCAAGCAATGCATCGGCAATAGCATGGATGAGCACATCAGCATCAGAGTGGCCTAGTAGCCCTTTTTCATATTCAATTTTGACACCACCAAGATAGCAATCTCTATCTTCGGCAAACTGGTGCACATCGTATCCAATTCCGACTCGGTTCATTTGGGGAGGATGCGCAAGGACTCCGAAGTTTCAAGATTTAGTTGCTTAACACGCATATTCAAGCTAGATATTTTGGCCCTTTTGTTAAAGGTCATCATAAACTATGAGAAAGCCTCTAACGAAGTAAAATTAGGGAAAAGAGGTAGCAAATGTCCGATATCAGTAAAATTAGAAACATCGCCATCGTCGCTCACGTAGATCATGGAAAAACAACACTCGTTGATCAGTTGCTCAAGCAGTCTGGAACATTCCGAGAAAATCAGGATATTGAAGAGAGAGTGATGGATTCCATGGATCTAGAGCGAGAAAAGGGCATTACTATTAAAGCAAAAAATGCATGTATCAAATGGAATGATCACACCATCAATATTGTAGATACGCCGGGCCATGCCGATTTTGGTGGTGAAGTTGAGCGTGTGATGAAGATGATTGATGGTGTTCTACTATTGGTAGATGCCTTCGAAGGTCCTCAGGCCCAAACGAAATTTGTTTTACAAAAAGCTTTAGAGTGCGGGGCACGTCCTATCGTTGTCGTGAATAAGATAGACCGTCCCAACGCTCGTCCACATGAGGTCTTGGATATGGTCTTTGAGCTATTCTTGTCACTCAATGCAACAGACGAACAGTTAGATTTTCCTGCTATTTATGCCTCTGCTCGTGATGGCTATGCCGTTAGGGATTGGAAGGGTGAGGTTACAGATGAATGTCGCAATGCGGGTATGATCAGTATCTATGAAGCAATTGAGAAATTTGTCCCCCAACCGATTCTTAGGGATGAGGCATTTTTCTCGATGCTTGTGGCTAATCTTGATTGGAGTGATTACGTCGGAAGGATTGCCTTTGGCAAGATATACAGTGGTTCAGTGAAGGTGGGAGATTCTGTTGTTTGTTTGCATAGTGATGGCACCTCAGAAAAAAATAAAGTGACAAAGCTTTTCTCCTATGAGGGGATGCAACGTGTAGAAGTGCAGGAAGTTAGCGCCGGTTCCATTGTTGGCTTAGCTGGTCTGGAAAGCGTGTTTATAGGAGAGACTATTACCGATCAGACCGACCGTGAAGCTCTACCTTTTGTCGCCATTGATCCTCCTACAATAGCCATGCAGTTCCTCGTCAATGATTCTCCATTCGCAGGACGCGCAGGCAAATTTTTAACCGCTCGCCACATTAAGGATCGCCTCGTCCGGGAGACGCGAGTGAATGTGAGTTTACAAGTGGAAGACTCCAAACGCGCAGGTGCTTTCAATGTCAGAGCAAGGGGTGAAATGCAAGTGGCAGTGATTGTTGAGCAGATGCGTCGCGAAGGTTACGAACTAATGGTTTCTCGTCCTCAAGTGATTTTAGAGGAGGATGAGAGTGGTAAGACACTTGAGCCTATAGAGAATCTTTATATTGATGTTCCGAGTGATGCCTTAGGTGATGTCTTGCAAAATCTAGCGGGAAGAAAAGGTGAAGTAAAAGACATGCGCCATCAGGCGACATCTGTTATTGTGGAGGCTGAGATCCCGACGCGCGGAGTTATTGGTCTGGAAACAGATATTAAAAATTTAACCCGTGGTATGGGAATCATGAGTCATATGTTTAAGGAGTATGGAGAATTTCGTGGAGAGATTGCAGGTCGTAAAAATGGTGTCCTTGTGGCCATGGAGGATGGGACAACCGCCGCTTATTCTCTTGATACTTTGCAAGCTAGGGCAAAGATGTTTGTAGATGCTAGTGAGGAGGTCTATTCGGGAATGGTTGTTGGTGAGAACTCTCGCTCTGATGATATGGTAGTCAATCCGTGTAAAACGAAGCAGTTGACAAATATGCGTTCTTCTGGTGATGGAAAGGGGATACAACTTGAACCTCCTGTTAAAATGAGTTTAGAGCGTATGATTGAGTACATTGCAGGTGATGAATTTGTTGAGGCAACCCCGGATGCACTTCGTATACGTAAGCAAATCCTGGATCATACAGCTCGCAAGAGAGCAGGAAATAAAAACAAAGCGCAATAGACCATGAGTGATGTTAAGACCTTAGTAGTAGGTCATAAGAACCCAGATACAGACGCTATCTGCTCGGCGATAGCCTACGCAGAATATTTGCAGGCGATTGGAAACAAGAATGTTGAGGCCATAAGATGTGGAGAAGTAAATTCTCGAACGGATTTTGTTTTACGTAAAGCAGGTGTTTCTCAGCCTCGATTAGTGACCGATACCCGATTGACTGTAGGGGGTGTTTCCCGGCGCCATGTAGTAGGCGCGCATTATGATGACACTTTTCAGGAAGCTTTTAATAAGATGCGCAATGAAGGGCTTCGAAGTATGCCTGTGTTGCGAGAGGATGGATCCGTGGAAGGCATGCTTTCCATGCAAAAGATGGTAGAACTCCTTTTGCCGGAAAGTAACCAAGAGATTCAACCCAGGCAGATCAAAACATCCCTGTCCACAATTTGTCATGTGTTAGGAGGGCGGTTTCAACACGCAGTCGATGATGAGTCTCGAGAAGATTTAGTTCTAACGGTGGCAGCAATGAGTGCGGAGGTCTTTAAAGATAAATTGAAAGAATATCCTGCGGAACAACATGTAGTTGTTTTAGGGAATAGACCAACTATTCAGGAATCATCAATCAAATATGGTGTAAGAGCGTTGGTCATTACGGGTGGTTATGAATTGTCAGAAGAGTTGCTCAAGCTGGCACGGAAAAATAATATTACCGTATTAATCTCTCCGCGCGATACAGCCTCTACGACACTTTTGATGAAGTGCGCAAAGCCCATAGGTGATGCAATCTGGACTGATTTTATCAGTTTTCCTGAGAATACCTTAGTAGAGAGTATACGAAACGAGGTTTTGCAAAAGGGTCAAGTTCTCTTTCCCGTCATTAATGAACAAAAGAAAATGGTCGGAGTGTTTTCTAAGACCGACCTGATTAATCCTAAACCAGCACGTTTAATACTCGTGGATCACAACGAGTATGCTCAAGCCGTTACAGGAGCAAGTGATGCGGATATCGTAGAAGTCATTGATCACCATAAGTTGGGTGGCAGTCTATCCTCTCGTGAGCCTATTCGATTTATCATCGAACCTATCGGTTCTACCTGCTCCATTGTTGCCAACATGTTCAAACAAGCTGGAATAGAGCCATCATCTAAAATCGCCTTATGCATGGCTTCAGGCATTATTTCAGACACATTATTTCTCACTTCTCCGACCACCACAGAAGCTGATAAAGAAATTCTTACCTGGTTGGAAGAAGTAAGTGGAGCAGATTTAAAGGCTTTTGCAGAAGAAATGTTTGCGGAAGGCTCCATTTTAAAGGGTTCATCTGCCAAAGAAGTGGTCCAAGTTGATTGCAAGGAATATGATGAGGATGGTTGGAAGCTTGCTGTTGCTCAGGTTGAAGAGCTGGAACTCGATCACTTTTGGCCTAAGAAACAGGAACTAGAAGAGGCTCTTCTAGAAATGGCCAGGCAGCGTGGCCGAGATTTTGCATGTTTGTTGATTACGGATATTACTAAACACTACAGTCTTTTATTAACAGTCGGGAATGAACAAGTCATTGAACGTATTGAATATCCAGAGTTGATGCCTAATTTATTTGAATTAGATGGCATAGTGAGTAGGAAAAAACAACTCATGCCGGTCTTATTAAGAATTCTTAGCGGTTGTCCACGGGGTTTTTAGGTTGAGGCAGTTTGACAATAAAGGTACTTCCTTTACCAGGACTGGATTGATAGGAAATGTCGCCGCTGTGAAGCTGTACAATCTTTTTACAAATAGCCAGCCCTAATCCATTACCGTTAAATTCTTTGGCACTATGCAGTCGTTTGTAGGGAATGAAGATACTCCCATTGCAATTTTCTGAAATACCAATTCCATTATCTTTGATTAAAATTGATATTTGACCATTTGTTTCCGTTGTAGATACAACGACTTCGGGTTTCTCTCTGCAGTATTTTATAGCATTGGCCATAAGGTTTTGTAGGAGTTCAGCCATCAGGCTTCTAATTCCCCTAATTAGCGGAAGTTCTTCAGGGATTGAGATACGGGCATTATTTTCTTTAATGACTTGGTCAAGATTATTGATGGCATCTTCTAAGGGATCTTTTAGAGAGATATGCTCAAAACTAATGCTCTCGGGTTCATTTGTTATATTGATGTATTTACTTGAGTCGCTGATAAGTTGGCTCATGTGCTTAGAGGCCATAAGAATGCGCTTTATGAGATTTTGGGCTTTATCACTGGCTACCCCATTGTTCTGCTCGTCCTTCAGAATATGAATAAGGCCTATGACAGTACTGAGAGGTGCTCGTAAATCATGTGATGCCATATAGCTAAAAGCCTTAAGATCTTCATTAGCTTTTCTTAGTTTATACTCTGTTTTTTCTTTTGTTCTAAGCTCATGGCGTAATCTGATCTCAGTTATTGTAAACTCAGCCAGGGTCATCATGATATCGATTTCCTCTTTAGTCCAATCATGAGGAATACGGTTGATGGCACAAATGGAGCCTATTATCTCATGATTAGGGCTTTTTATGGGCATGCCTAGGTAGGCGGTTACATTGAGCTCAGTGGTGGCCAAGTTGTTCTTTACCAGAGGATCCCCTGGTGCATTAGAAATGATGAGTGGCTTTTTCCGACTGACTACATGCTGGCAAAAGGAGTGAGATAATGGAGTCTCTCGTTTTGATTTCCAGGGTTCTGGCAAACCTTGCTGGCTTTTGAAAAATTGCCGATCTTTGTCTACTAGAGAAACGAGAGCAACTGGGACCTTGAGTAATTTACATATGAGATCTGTAAGCCTGTCAAATTGCTCCTCATTCAGGCTATCAAGGAGACGAGTTTCGCGAAGAGCTTTGAGACGAGTCTCATCAAGGATAGCGGGGTCAACCTTTGAATGCATCGTAATATAGCGTATCGTCTCCTTAGCTCAAATTATGAGGGACGATCAATGCTCTGATTCGATTGAGTTAAAAGTTATTACGGTTTTTTATTCTTTTGACCCCTTCGAAATAAAGGGTGTTATTCTAGCAATGACACGACTAAGAGGTCATCTACTCGTAGATTGGTGAGTTCCCAATTCTCGTGATCGATGGCTTGATAAAATAATTGCCAGCGAAGAGGTTTATTCTCTAAATAAGTGACATAGGTGAGCAGCTTGGTGTCCAGCTTAAGAGAGCGGTTATCAAAAAGTTCGTATCGACTCATTTTTCCATACTCTTTTGTGGCCACTTCTACTTGGTTGATGAAATTTTCAATCATGCGAGGTTGCTGGAGCAGGCCAGTTCCGTTCAAGAAATCATTGAAGGCCATGCGAATTTTGTCGTTTTGTAACTTGAGGAAGAATTTTTCAACCCTTAGTTGTGTAGGTCCAGGAGGAGGTATTTTTATGGGGTCTTTAGGTAAGAAGTTTCGCATATCATCGATGTCGAAATTAACGAGTTGCCAGTCGGAGTCATTGGAGGTGAATAGAAATTGCCAGCGAATATGTTTGTGGTGATGGTGGGTCAAATAGGTGACGCGAATCAAATGAGATGAATACTTTTTAACTTCAAAAATAGTATAAGTTCTCATATTCCCAAAATGCTTAAGAGAGTTTTTTGTGGTGTCAATGAGTCGATTTGAAAGCTCAAAGTCCTTTTCGAAAGGCGTTCCAGCGAAGAGCTCTCTAAAAGATCCCTCTACTATCCCATTGCTGATGCCGGTAAACAATGCCTCAAGTTTTATCTCGATAACTTCGGGCATACGGGGGGCTGCCGTAGTCTGGATACGGGGCGCAGATGGCAGAGTTGGGGGACGGGGTTGGACCTTTTGTGCTTGAAGCGGTGGAGTTAATAAGAGAAACAAACTGAGATAAAGCAAGCGCTTCCAAGACCAGTGGAGCGAGGATTTCACGAAGAGAGAATTTTATTGAGTTTACCCATGGGATTCTCGGTAAGAGGAGCACCATGCGCCATGAGTAATGTTTCGAAAGGAAACGCAAGAAGCTTTTTGAGCGATTGGATCAACTCTTGTTGGTCTGAGCAATACTTTGCAGGAAGGATATCAAATGAGGTTTCCTCTAAATTAATTAAGGCATCTCCAACAATCATCGTTTTGCTGGTTTCATGATAAAGAGCGGTTTCCCCTGGTGCACCACCTGGGAGGTAGATGGGCTTAAGCGTGTGAATTTGTTTTAAATCCTCTAGAATCACTTCTGGCATCAGAGAGAGGTCTTTGACGCTAGAGGCGCTTGCGCCGAGTGGGAGATTGTATTTGTTTTTCCAATAAGTGTTCGCCCGTTCATGATTGGAATTGGTGAGTATGATGAGTGCCGGAGGTCCGGCCTTTAATAATTCCTCCTCGCAATCTGCTGAAGGTTCTATAGGATCAATAAGAATGAGCTTTTTATCCCGAATAAGTGCGTATGAGTAGACTTCCGTTTTGCAGCTAGGGTCATAAGTGGACCAAACAAAAAAGTACTTGTTTAGATAGGAGAAGGTGACTTCCTTTAGCATGTTCCAATTATCCGCTTTTTTTGGAAGAGTAAAATCTTAAAAGTAAATAATTCGGGTTAAACTTAATCCCTTTCAAAACCAACCTGACTATCGAGGCCCTTCATGGTTGATGTCATCAATGCCGGAAATGCCGCTTTCCTGTGAAAATCATGGCCATATTTGCTTTATTGGCAGCTTCAATGACTTGTTCATCACGCAGACTACCTCCAGGTTGGATGGCGGCTGTTGCTCCAGCCTCGGCTGCTGCCTCAATACCATCCGGGAAAGGGAAAAAGGCGTCGGAGGCAATACAACTTCCTGCTAAACTTAGTTTGGCTTCGCCCGCTTTCCAAACAGCAATTCTGGATGAATCGACTCGCGACATTTGGCCTGCGCCAATGCCTAAGGTTTGTTTTGCGTTGGTGTATACAATAGCATTCGACTTGACGTGTTTTACAATGTGCCAGCCAAAAGTTAAGCCCCTCATCTCTTCTTCATTGGGCTGGCGTTTGGTGACGACCTTCCAACTTGCGGGAGAATCGGATTGATCATCGCTTTCTTGAGTCAGTAGCCCACCCAGAACCGTCTTCATATCGTAGCGGTTGGCTTCTCCAGGATAGTGATTTTCGATGAGACGCAGATTCTTTTTCTTTTGTAGGAGTGTAAGGGCTTCTTCAGTAAAGCTTGGGGCAATGATCACTTCACTGAAGATATCTGAAATGCTTTCTGCTACCCCTATATCAGCCTGAGTGTTCATGACGATAATTCCGCCAAAGGGAGCTTGTTGATCCGTGGAAAAGGCAAGTTCCCAAGCGGATTTGAGGTTGTCAGCTGTTCCTACTCCACAAGGATTGGTATGTTTTAAGATGGCTAAAGTAGGCGCATGCCCGTCAAATTCACGGATCAGAGAGACTGCCGCTGAGATATCGATGATATTATTATAAGAAAGTTCTTTGCCGTGTAATTGTTTGAAATGCTCATGGAATGGACCATAAAGTGCCGCCTTTTGGAAAGGGTTTTCTCCATAGCGGAGTGGTTGGGCAAGTCGTTGAATAGTGCCACAAGTCTCTTGAAGAACAGGATTTTCCTCCTCATAACGTTGTGTGAGATAGCGTGAGATTACGCCGTCATAGTGTGCAGTGTGGCGGTAGACTTTGGCAGCTAGCTTTTGGCGTGTGGTGAGCGAAGTTTCCCCATTTGTTTCTAATTCTTCAATAACTCCAGAGTAGTCAGCGGGATCTACTAACACCGTGACAAAAGCATGATTTTTAGCTGCGCTACGCAGCATAGAAGGTCCTCCTATATCAATATTTTCAATGGCATGTTCTAATGGACAATCTGGCTTGCTAATCGCTTGCTCAAAGGGGTAGAGATTTACAATCACTAAGTCAATAGCAGCAATGTCATGCTCGGCTGCCTCGGAAAGGTGTTTGGAATCATTACGCAGATGCAGAAGACCGCCATGAACTTTGGGATGAAGTGTTTTGACTCGTCCATCCATCATTTCAGGAAATCCGGTGTAATCAGATATTTCAGTAACAGGTAATCCAGCTTCTTGAATAGCCCGAGCAGTGCCTCCTGTAGAGATGAGCTGCACTTGATGATCAACAAGGAACTGAGCGAGTTTAACAATGCCTGATTTATCTGAAACGGAGAGAAGGGCTTTCTTGATTTTCATGAAGCCAAGAAAATAGCGAGAGAAATCCTAGGTGTGAAGAGGAAAACATCTAGGAGCTCAGCTATTAGGTGCTTTACGAATAAGAATAGCCCAGTCCTGGTCCAGAGAGTCGGGTGGGTTGCCAAGAAGTCGTTTATCACCACCTTCAATGGATGGGACTGATCCTTCGAGAAGTGAGCCTCCGTTTCGGGGATCAAACCATTTGACATCATATGTCCCTTGGCAACCACTCAAGTCTAGACTAGTGGTGCCCCCTTCTTTGAGATAGATGACATAGTTGTCATCAGGTTTTGCAAGACACCAGCTTTTTGCGTTGCTGCTTAGACTATCCTGATTACGCATATCTTGGAAGGGGATCTGGTTATCTTTGAAAAAAGTCAGCAGGTATCGGCAATAGTCCCAAAACCGATCACGACTTCGAAAGTCCTGACAACTTAGGTCTGAGTGAGCGGCTTGGTAGCCAAAATAAAACTCTACTCCAGCGCCTCCAGCCATAATCGTTCCCCACAAGGCGTTTTTGCGGCCGTCTGTATGTGAATGGGCTTTATCGGCATCCGGTCGTAAAGCTAGCTTGGCATCGCCGGGTTCATCGCAAGCGACTACCCAAGGTTTACCAGATGCGGCAGATTGATTTACCCACTTTTTGACGTCCCTAAAAACCATGGAAAAGTTAGGCTTGTTAGTCTGTAGTGAAGCCCCTGTAAATTTGGAAGCGTCACCTACTAAAGCAGGGTAAATTTTATTTTTTTGGTTGGGGTAAGTGTGTAGGACTAGATGGTGATGGTAAGGATCAGTCTCATAAAAATACTGAGCATAACCCTTCACGCGAGTTTGTTGGAGGTCTTTATCTTTTTTCCAGATATCATTCTCCTCTCCTAGATTCCAGTTTAATGCAAGGTGGTGGCTAAAGCGGGCGATCAATTCTCGGTAATACAGCTTCCTAATGACAACCAATTCGCCGTTATCCATCAGCTCATCATTTTCAGTTTCCTGAGTTTTGAAGTGTAAATACATGCCCTTTTTATCCGCGTAGGAAAATATTTGTTCCCATTGGTCTAGCTTGGAAACATCGAAGCGGTCGTGGTGAATCCCATCTGTAGTATTTTCCCATCGTTTGTTATCTTCAATATTTTCGTAGTCCTGCACAGTTTTACGTAATAGGTGAGGGAATACATTGTCATCGTCCCCGTCAATATTGAACGTGAGGAATGAAAAAACATTCAAACCTTCACTCGCCAGATAATGAATTGCACCTAATAGCTCTGTGCCTTTGCCATCAGCCCATGTATAATTTAAGGCTTCAGCTTCTACATAGTCTTTCTGATGGGCGGTCCAACTTTTTCGATATTTCTTATTATTGGTCAGAGTATCTGGAGTGTCATCAAAATCTTCATACGCTAAAAGATTCTCCGGTGCATCTGCTCCTGCTTTTAAGAAATACTCGTTATTTCCTGCAAAGCGTAAGTGATGTTTATTCACATACTGGAGGCGTCCTTTAGCCCGGTGATCACGTCCTGATTTATCAGTCTCAGAGATCTCAAATGTTCCGTCTATGCCATGATAAGGTATCACTTCCTCTCCGGAGGATAAGTCATCATGAATGGCTATATTGGGGCCAGTATGAAAGCTAATCTTATAATCCCATTGACCGATTTCATCTGGAGATAAATGAGCTCTCCAGATGTCTCCACTAACTGCGGAAGTATGGGCGGCGTTGCCATCGGCAGCGAAATATCCGGGAACTTTATAGGTTAGGCCTGTTTTTGGATGTTTGAAAGTAACAAGCATACGATAGTCCAGAAAGGGGTTAGGAGTGGCCGTTTCACTGCTATCAGGTCCCCGCAAGGAGAGAGTGATTTTATGCCATCGTTTGAGTTCTCCGTCTATCTGAGCTTTCTTATCGGCAATCGAGCTGGAGCCGTAAATAAGGAAACCGATTGCCAGTGATCCTATAGTGAATAAAACAATCAGTTTAAGATGAGCCATTGGAGTATTTCTTTCGTCATTCAGTTATGGACTGTTACCTTGTTTATTGCAAATGTTGGAGATGCGCTCTGCTCATGCTTTCTTTAGGTATCGAGCAGGTTATATTGTAGAATACAACGCAGGGCACTAAAGCCGTCTCGCCAATTAATTTTTTTCCCCTCAGCAAAGGTTCTACCATGATAGGATATAGCGACTTCGTAGATTTTTAGATTCTTTTTCGCCACCTTAGCAGTGATTTCTGGTTCTATTCCGAATCGATTTTCTTTTAAGGGAATAGATTGGATAATTTCTTTTCGGAAAGCTTTAAAGCATGTTTCCATATCAGTTAGATTGATATTGGTGAGTGCGTTAGATAGTAGTGTTAACATAGTGTTGCCGACAAAATGCCAAAAATAGAGCACACGGTGTGGGCCTCCACCTAAAAAACGAGAGCCGAAAACGACGTCGGCCTTATTTTCGATGATTGGTGCTAGCAGCACAGGGTACTCTCTGGGATCATATTCCAAGTCAGCATCTTGGAAGATGACGATATCCTTGGTGGCATGTGCAATTCCCGTCTGCAGCGCAGCACCCTTTCCTTTGTTGTATCTGTGGCGGTGACAAGAGATTTTAGGGTGCTTTTCTTTTAAAGTTTGAATCTTATGCCATGTATCGTCAGTTGAGAAATCATCTACAATAATCAATTCATCTACGGAAGCTTGATCTACCACCGTATGAACAATTTTTTCAATGGTCTTTTCCTCATTGTAAACCGGCATGACTATGGAGACAGACAACATGCAATTAGTTTCACGTTAAGTGGCAGGGTAGCCAAGTATTTAATTAATCTCTCGTATAAAAATACAGAAAGGCCATCAATGATCCGAAAATAAATAAAATACTACCAATGGCTCGGGTTAAGATAGAGGCCTCAGCAATCGCTTGGTGTATTTCAGAAAAGACTTGCCAGATGTATCCGATTAAAAGAAATGCAAAAGTCAGTAGTAAGAATAACCCTATTCCAAAAGCAGCCAATTTAATCTTACTACCGCGGATGTTGTGCCATAGGCTTTTTAATTTGTCTAGCTCTTCTAAAACATCTACTGCCTTGGCTTGCTCTTGATGGACTTGCTCCATCTTAGCAGTTCGGAACTGTTCCAATTCTTTCTCAAACAGGTACTGAGAGCGCTCAGCATCGTATTTTTCTCTTAGTTGGCAATCACTAAGCACTTCATAGGCTTCATTGATTTCTTTGAATGCCACATCCGCTGATTCTACTTCCTGATTAGCTCTGGTGTCAGGATGGTAGAGTCTCGCTAGTTCGCGAAAGGACTTCTTAATTTCTGAGGGACTGGCATCTCCGGAGACTTTTAAAATGTCATAATAATTTTTCACTCTTAGCCTCGAAGTTTAATCATTAGTTAAGATTTTTTCTTAAGTTTGATAGTTTGTTCAATCAATGGAATATCAGCAATGTCCTTGGGGCGTTGGATATGCTTTTTGCTTTTTAAGATTCGTTCTAAAGGAACGACCGGTATGAACATGTCTTGCCACTTTACTTTTTGGGCTCTTTTGAACTCTGTCGCGAATGAGTTCAGACCATCAATATGAAATAGAAAATTAACAAGAGAATCGTCCGATAGTGCAACAACTGTCTTTGCTAACGGCTTTCTTCCAAGTTCCTTGCAGAGCATGTATAGTTTAAGGTACTGGCGTTTGGGTAAATCAATCCAGATGTTTGTATCTAAGGTCGTTGCTGGAACACCTTGAAGCACTGCTGCTGACATACCAGCTATTTGAAACCGTATTTTTTTCTCTCTGAATATCTGTACAAGTTGTGCGAGCGGAGGAAGTTTTCGTGCATTTTCCATCTTTGATCAGGTGTTGCGCCTAAGCTACGAGCAAACAGAATGGCTTACTCTTCACTCAAATTTTTTTCCTGAAGAAATAGCTTTCTAAGCTGCTGTTCACTCTTTCTTCTTGATGTCATAGATTATATTAGCATTTCAAAGTGTTAGGGATAATGATCTAAATGGGCTCTCTCTAAATCCTCTGTGATCCCAGGAATCCCAACCCTGTCATCCTCGGACTTGATCCGGGGATCCATTGCTACTATCTATCTTGCTGAAATCTCTGCGCACTCTGTTACTCAGAGGTTAATACTACTGGTGTCTGCCTATTCCCTATGGTAGGGCGTACCGGTGGAAATGGTCTCAACGCGGTAAAGTTGCTCAAGAAGGACTAGGAGTGCTAATTCGTGTTGTAATGTCATAGGACTTAGGGCCCAGAGCCAGTCACTTTCTTTTCTTAATTCAGAATGATGGCCGTCAGCCCCACCTATCAGAATCGAGATGCGGGACACGCCGTTTAATTGCCATTGAGTAAACCGCTTATGAATATCAGTCGTTTTAAGACATTCGCCCCGTTCATCTAAGCTTACACGGAAAGTGCCCTCTGATGCCTTGAGCAGGGCGGCACTTTCTTTATCAGAAGTCGTCTTTTTAAGATACTGAATGGAACACTTGCTGTAGCGAGATAGTCGCTTTTGGTATTCAGAAATGCCACTTTGTGCATATGCCAATGAGGGTTTTCCGATGCAAGATATCAAGTAGTCCATCCTTGTACAAATACCAGGAAATGAAAGGGGTCACCACCAAAAGCACGAATGAGACGAAAAGAATTGTTTCATTAAACCCGGATGATGCAATAGACTGCGTAAAAGATACGTAAGAGCTTGAGTCGAAGGGAGTAGAGAGGAGATGAAGAGCTATCAAAAGGTGATACCTCCAATCGGCATTATGCTCCATGCGGCCAAGAACTTGTCTAGACTTTCCTGATTCTATGGCATCATTCGAGTTAAACCGCTGATGAACTCTAATAAACACGAAATGTGACAGTAAGCGCCAGAACAGTCAATTTCTCCTAAAGTATAGTTTACTATTTCTTTGGTGTTTATTCGTGTGTTTTGTGGTTACTAATAAATTCTCTAATTCTCTGCGCATCTCAGCGATCTCCTGTTCAAAAATCTTCTCTTTTCTGTATGGAAAAGACCTTGTCAGCGAACGGTACCCATCTAACCTGTTGCTCTAACTTTCAAAATTTATGCCACCGAAGAAACAAGCCGTTAAGAAGAAAGCATACGCTGCTGCTGGTGTTGATGTAGACCTTGGTAATAAGGTTAAAAAGAACATTGCTCGTAAAATTAAGGGAACCATGAGACCTGAAGTGCTCAGTAAAATCGGTGGTTTTGGAGGGCTCTTCGATGGACGGTTTAAAAGTTTTAAGCATCCAGTTTTGGTGTCCAGTATTGATGGCGTGGGCACCAAACTCAAAGTGGCTTCCATGATGAATAGTCACCATACCATTGGTGAGGATTTGGTAAACCACTGCATCAATGACATTGCCGTAATCGGTGCGGAACCTCTTTTCTTCCTGGACTATTTTGGAACTGGTGAACTGGATACAAGCATTTTTGCGGATATAATCGCAGGGCTGACCCGGGCTTGTAAAAAAGCAAACTGTGCTCTCATTGGTGGGGAAACAGCTCAAATGCCCGGACTTTATCATGGGACGGATTATGACCTTGTAGGAACCATTGTTGGGGTAGTTGATAAAGCAAAAGTCATTGACGGATCGAAGATCAAACCTGGTGATAAACTCATAGGCTTTTCTTCATCTGGGCTACATACCAATGGCTATTCACTGGCTCGGAAAATCCTTTTTCATCAACTTCGTATGACCCTAGATGAGCCGGTCCCGGGCGCTAAGCGGACACTGGGAGAAGAGCTTCTTCGAACTCATATCAACTACCAACCTTTGCTGAAAAAGCTAAGTGCTAAGGTTACTTTCAAAGGCTTATCTCATATTACTGGCGGAGGCTTTCTCGATAATATCCCTCGTATACTTCCAACGGGGACCGCCGTTGAAATACAAATAGGCTCCTGGCCACAACTCCCTATCTTCAATCTTCTGCAAGGAACCAATTTGGTAAATCAGGATGAAATTTACCAAGTCTTCAATATGGGCATAGGTATGGTGGCTATCGTTAGCGCTAAAGATGCTGAGGCTCTTCTCAATGAAACCAATTGTTATGCCATGGGCGAAGTGGTCAAAGGCAGGCAGCAAGTCAAAATGGTATCAGAGTAAGATTTTGACGCAGAGAGGCAGAGAGGCTAGTGATCGCGTTGGGTAAGAGGAACCACAGATTTTCACAGATGATAGCGTTAAATCAATTTTAGCGTTGATTAGTGGTTAAAACTCCTAGTTCTCGATGTTATCCTCGGGCTTCTAAAGAATCATCGCCGGACTGTGTTAAATCATGACCCTTCGACTTTCTAAAATCGTCATCCTCCGACTTCTAACCCTGTCATCCTACGACCTCCAACCCTGTCATCCTACGACCTCCAACCCTGTCATCCTACGACCTCCAACCCTGTCATCCTACGACTTGATCGGGGGAGCCACTCCATTAGACTATAACAAATTGATGGAGAAAACCTTTTATGTCTATATAATGGCCAACCAGAGAAAAGGCACTCTATACATAGGAATGACATCGAATCTGTTGCAATGAATTTGGCAGCATAAAAATCACGAGGTGCCTGGGTTTACTGATAGATATAATGTGGACCAACTAGTCTATTATGAGTTGCACCAAAATGCAGAAACAGCCATTAGGAGGGAAAAACGCCTGAAGCTTTGGCGAAGACAATGGAAAATAGAGCTCATCGAAAAAGATAACCCCGATTGGCAAGATTTATACGCTAAGATTATTTAGCAATAGATCCTATGATCAAGTTATAGGATGACGGGAGAGGAGGCTCAACTCCTCAGCTAAATCTGTGGTTCGTTAATGATCCTATAGATCTTATGATCCTGTCCAAGACCTCCTACTCCTTAGCGTCTATTTGCGTTCATTAGTGTTTATAAAAAACCTACTCTTCTTCCTTTTCCTCTTCAGTTCCCAATAATCCTTCCATTCCACCCAGGTTGAGAGACTCGAGTTCCTTCTTTTTCTCTTCAGCATCGTTTTCTCTTGTGAGAACAGTTTCCTGAGCTTCCTTGGTTTCAGGAGATGTCAGTAGATCTTTGGCTTTTAGTTTTTCTTCGGCAATCCAGCCGAGCTCGACAAAGGCGTCAGCCATGGTATTATGAGTCTTTCTTGGGTAAATTCTCGCCGCAGAATCCAAGTATTCTTTGCCTTTGCTAGGATCTCCATTTTTATACTCCTGTGCTGCATGAGCATAGTAGTAGAGTGAGCTATTGGGACTGGGAGTAACCCCTTTCAGCGCTTGTTCCACGTAAGAGCTATTACCATTCATAAGGTGACAAAGGAACAGCTTGAGTTCCACAATATCACTAAACTGACCTGCCACCGGAGAAGTGCGAAACTTTTGAAAGTAGTTGATTGCTTGGTCATATTCACCCATAAGAAAATAACATTCTCCAATGTTGAATGCGGTTAGTAACTCCTTTGTTCTATCAAGGGATATAACCTTTTCGTAAGCTTCAAGTGCCTTGCCATAATTCTCAGGATCCTCTTTGCCTAAGCGGAGGTAGGTGGAACCTAATAAATCATAGGCATCTATAACTTCGGGCTCTATAGATATAGCCTGATCTGCTAATGCTGCAGTCTTTTCGTAATCCTTAATATCGAACGCCTCTTGAGCTTCTTTTAGCAAATTGATGTACTCCTCGGAAATTTTTTGTTTAGCATGAGCACAAGGCAGAAAGTGTTGCTGAAATAGCCAAAATAGCACTAATGCTATCAGGCTTTTTCTTGTTATAGTTTTCATATTATTCTAATAAGAAATGACTTCTATCGATGGTAATTATTGAGTTAAAGCTATCGGAAATTTATAAAAAATTTAGATAGAAGAAAGAGTTTATTTTTGTTTTTTATTTTCCATGTTTTCGATCATTTTTCTTAAGCTTGGATTGTTTTCGGCTGCTTTTTCTAGTCGGTTCTTGAGAAAGCTGTTGGACATATTCATTTCCCATTTGTTAGCGACCTCATTAAGCTTAAGGGAAATGCTTTGACGCTCTAAAGCAAGTTTTTGACCTGCTTCGCTCTCATAGAAAATTATAATAGATTTAAGCTCGCTGCTGGTAAAGCTTTTATCAAAAATTGGGGCTAGCTCTTGAGTTAGTGAGTTTAGAGAAAATTGCTCTTTAAGATTCTTGAGTTCATCCACTTCAGGTTTGTAATCATCTAATCTCTGGAATGATTTTTCCCATTGTTTTCTCAGAGTGTATTCTAGTCCAGACGCTTTAAAATATTTGTTTATTAAATCTAATTTATCTACATTTATCTTATCATATCCATCTTGGGCTTTTATCTCTAAGAAACTGGTAGAAGCTACTACCATGCATAGTATAATAATCCTCATTTCCACAAACAGATATCCGCTCTCAATAAAAAATCCAAGTTAATTTTAGCGTGTGTATCAAGAGTAGCACATGGTAACCATACCTTAAGGATTTTTAGTTTTTGGTCTCATAAGTGTAATAAAGTATAAACACGATTTTATAAATTAGTCATGTTATATAAGCATTTATACCCAAATTGACTGCAGCACTGATAAATATTTGCATTCAAAATTCAAAATAATCAAGATTTGAAGGCCATATGGCTAGCCAGTATTTTACTTTGTCTAGAGGCAAGTCTTATTTAGTAGCAGTAATTATAAATAAGCTTGTTATTTCAAAAAAGAAACATATGTTTGGGCAAGTGAAATTGATCGATCGAAATGAAACAACTAACCTAGGAGTTCATATTAGATATGAAGTTAAGTAAAGCAATCACTGTTGCAGTTGCTGCGCTTGGGCTAATGTCCTCAATCGCATCTGCTACGGTAGTAGGTTATAACAAGG
>JBCCXA010000024.1 GCA_039192515.1 Verrucomicrobiota bacterium
TGTTTTCAGGACTACTACTTCTCATTTTTGACCAGCTTTTGCGTCTATTGTACCTATTACCAGTCTTTTCTCACAGTCCTTTTATACACTCACCCCTTTCCCATACTAAGCCAAATCACTTTTTCAGTGACAACTAATTA
Source organism: Verrucomicrobiota bacterium (assembly GCA_039192515.1). NCBI lineage: Bacteria > Pseudomonadati > Verrucomicrobiota > Verrucomicrobiota bacterium. The sequence continues at coordinate 141 of JBCCXA010000024.1, forward strand.
GGAAAGAGAGATCGACTTTGTAACGAAGGCATGCATGGCCCTACTTCATTCTAGAAAACGCGCCAATTTCACCTGTTTGATCGGAGAGTGAAAGCAAGCCATTTTCGAGATTAAAGTCAAAATCTTTGGGTAAGATATTTTTTCCAAAAGTTAGAGTAACTGTGTCAGCATCTTTGAAATTCCACTTCCCTTTGACCTCATTAAAATAGAAAGTCCCATCTTTCTCAAAAGTTATTTTCTTAGCTGCGAGGCGCACTTTGTCGGATGTAGGTTCCCAACTCCCATGGATAGTATTTTGTTCCGAACTGCAGGAAGCCTTAAAAAGCAATACTATTACCAGGCATACCCGCAAGAATAAGCCTGTCACACGACTTTCTAGAAAATTTTCTAAGAGCTGCATAAACGAAAAGGCTTAGTCTGCCATGCTGCAAACGTGTGTCATTTATGTTACGATTACGTGACAAAGTCAAAGAAATTGTGAGATCTAGAATCATAGTTAGTTAAATAGAGCGTGTTTATAACTGGCTTAGCTTTAGAAAAAGCCTGATTTGTCGATATTTAAAAGTCGTTACTTTAATTATAAAGAATGAATAAAAAGCGCGCAGATAATCTAAAATACTGGCATCTAGGCTGGCTCCAATACTTCTTTGTCGCATGCTTGATTATTGACCAAAATCACAGCGCAACAATAGCAGCACCGCCTGCAGTCAAATTGGCTTATTATCCCCTATACCCTCGCGAACAACTTTTAAATGGAGATGTTGGAAATGTCAAAGTTCTGGTCCTTGTAGACAAAAAGGGCAGAGTTTCTGATGCTAAAGTTGAAGTCTCCAGCCACCCAGCATTTGCTAACGCAGCACTCAGGGCAATAAGGAATTGGAGATTTGAGCCATTTGTTGTAGATGGTGTTGCTCGCTCGGTGAAAGTAAGACAACCATTTAGATTTGTGCAATCGGTAGATTCATTTTTTGCGCTAGAGCCACTAAAAAGGTATAAGAAATCCAGTGAGCTATTTCCTGTAGAGGCATATAAGCCCGCTTACCCTAGGGCTTTTAACTCCTATAACTCAAAAGATTATTGTGATGTAATCATTACAATGAATGAGCTTGGTAAGGTTGTTAGAACAGAGATTGAGCAAGTTACGCACCCTGTATTCATAAAGCCATCAATTGAGGCAGCAAAGCTATGGAAATTTACTCCCTTCACCCGTTGGGACAATTTTGAGAGGATGAAGGGTTATACAGCAGACTTTATTAACGAGAGCTACGGTAGAATCAAAATGAGGTTGACCTTTCTTTATGGAATACAACTAGGTGAAGAGTTAGAGATGGTTCAAGAGAAGATACTGAAGTCGTCTAATAAGCAATATGCTAACAAGTAGCTCAGTTTGTACAAGTCTCTTAGGTTCTAGGGAACGGAGTAAAATCTGTTATTTCATGCCGAAATAAAGGGGATGCTTTACTTTATAGCGCTTCCACTTCTTTACCTTAACCCTCCGGTTAGCGCGGTCTGTCGACAAAAACTTGCCCTGGCTCCGACTATCGCCCTCGGCTTCGCTTGGTTTTTTATGCAGTAGCAATCCCAAAATGCTTAACATAACGCTTCTAAAATAATTAAACAGTCGAGGTTGTCAAGTATATGGTAATACTAAAAATATATGGTATTTCGAAATCAGATAAATCTTTTAACTCGAGCTACGACATAAAAATTTAAAGATTTGCATAAGATCTTGGATCCAAAAAACTTAGACCTTGTAGTTCCAAAAAATCCGATGCTTTTATTAAGCCAAGAGTTGTTTATCGTCTATCAAGAATCTCTAGAAATGCGTTACTTGTAACTCTTTTTAGTTAAATTTGAGGAGGGGTGCTTAATTTATCGATCTTTAAGTCTCTACTGCATCGCTCGGGTTGAAGGTCGATAAGGGGAAGAAGTGATAGTTCAAATGTACATGACCAAAGATGTGCAAACGGTTTCTCCCGAAACATCGATGCATGAAGCAATCGCTAAGATGGTCAGACATAAAATTAGGCGACTGGTCGTTTTGAGTACAGAGGGTCGAATTATTGGAATAGTAAGCGAAGGGGATATTGCTAAAAACTACCCAAGCAATGTAAACCCTTTTTCAGCAGCTGGACCTGAAAGCATTCCGGGTGCAAAAGACGTTAGAGGAATTTTATCTAAAAATGTCATCACCATCTCTCAGAATCAGCCGTTAGAAGAAGCTGCCAAAGTAATGGCTGATTACCATGTTGGCGGTTTACCCGTCGAGCACGACAATAAGCTAGTGGGAATTATAACAGAGTCTGATATCTTCAGGGCTTTCGTAAGAATATTGTCTAGTGAAGAGGGGACAGCTCGCATCACTTTTGGTTTAAGTGAAAATGAAAATATTTTATCTTTCCTCATCGAGTTAGTAAAAAAGCATAATGTCAAGCTGCTAAGCTTCCTAAACTACCAGAGTCAAGGTCGAAATTTTGGAGTAGCCAAGATATCAGGCCGACAAATACAGGGATTCGTTGATGAGCTTTGGGACTCTGGACACTCAGTTGAGAATGTCCTGCGAAAGTAGTCTTCTCTGAAAGTGTGAGTCAACCTTCAAACTATTAAAATATTTTTTAGTTTAAGTCAGTTTAAGGATCCGCAATCACACTTCTCTTGGTTTCACTATGCAACACATGGTATAATCAGATATTGGTCCTTTTATCCTGACCCAAGACATTCCCTTAAGAAGATCTTATCATCTTGTAGGCCGACAGGTAACATGAAAGTCTTCATTCTTTCATATTACTTGACTCCTGATTTTTACAATCGGTGCTATGCTAAGTTTAGACCTGCCAGTATCTACTGCCATGATTGGAAATAAAACTTAAGCAACAATATGACTTTAACTCGAATGAGGCTCTAGAGATTGAAAGATCTGTGCAAGATCTTGGCCTTAAAAAACATAGAGTCTCTTAGAAATATCACCTTTTGAACCCATATCGCACTTTTATCTGGATTGGCACTTCGCGCTTCTTCGCTTGCTGGTAAGAGCTGCGTTCAGACGATACGATGTTACATCTTCAGAGACTCTCTTTTTCTTGCGGCTCAAGCTTCTATGCACATCGTTCAACTTCTATGAGATCCTGGCTTAATCACCATCTATGATATCTCCGAGCCCACCTAATACGGATCCCTCACCTTTACGTTGCCCTCCTTTTGAGGGAGCGTGAGCAATAATACGGTCACACATTCTTGAGAAAGGCAAACTTTGTAAATAAACTCTCCCAACGCCACGAAGGGTTGCTAAGAATAAACCTTCTCCACCAAAGAACATGGATTTGAGATTGCCGGCTCGCTCTATGGAGTAGTCAATCCCTTCTGTAAAAGCGACAATACAGCCAGTATCTATCCGTAATGTTTCGTTATTTAGGTCCTTGGAAATTACTGAGCCGCCAGCATGGATAAATGCCATGCCATCGCCTTGTAATTTTTGTAGAATAAAGCCCTCTCCGCCAAAAAAGCCTGCGCCTAATCTCTTGTTAAAAGCGATACTAATTTTGGTTCCTTTAGCTGCGCATAAAAATGCGTCTTTTTGGCAAAGTAACGAGCCGTAATGTTGTTCTAAGTTGATAGGTATAATTTGACCAGGAAATGGGGCAGCAAAAGCTACTCTAGATTTATCAGAATGATGGTTTGTGAAATGTGTCATAAAGATGGATTCACCAGTCAGGGCTCGTTTACCAATGCTTAAGAGCTTCCCCATCATTCCTTCATTCGGATCAGAGCCGTCTCCCATCTTAGCTTCAAAGACGATGCCTTGTTCCATATAATTCATAGCTCCCGCCTCTGCGACGACCGTTTCATTAGGGTCGAGTTCTACTTCGACAATTTGCATGTCGTTGCCAAATATTTCAAAGTCTATTTCATCACACTGCATAATTCGTAACTCCAATTATCGTCCTCTAAAGTAACGTTATCTCTATCAATATCAAATAGCTATGTGTCTAACCACTTGCCACGATTAATACTCGAGGTTTCCGAAGATCTGCATAAGATCTCTGCATCGAGTAGCATAAAGCTTCCAAGAAGTATCACCATTGGATACAGCTTGATAGATGGTATGCTTTTCGTTGCTCAAGTCTTCATAGAGCTCGATTATATTCCCTTGACTATGATTCGAGCGAAATACCGTTTGTTCTTAGGCACATAGTTAATAAGTTAGAATTGTAATTATTGCAATGTTCTATTTAATTGCACTTCGTTTTGGAAAGTGACAGATTAAGCATATGGATTCCACGGATACCGAAGAGATTTATATACTTCGCGGCGAGGAGAAGCTTGGCCCCTATGATGTTTACCAAATCGCTACCTTTTGGCAGAAGAGTGACTTTTTGGAAGAGGATTTTATTTGGAAGGACGGAATGGATGAATGGGCTAGTATCCAAGATTTTCTTGATACTAATGCAGAGGTGCTTGAAATGCTTCTATTTGAAGAAAGTGAGCAAGCATTAGAACGAGAAGATTTTGAGATCTCAGAAGCAGATCACGCTGGCGCATATGCTTCTGCTGATATTGGCTACGGAAACTATTTTGTTGAATCCTTACAAAGGATTGAAATAAACCTTGGAGATTTGCAGTCACAGGTCAACTCAGTTCAGGAGCTTATAGAACTTCTTAGATATGATCTTGCTACTGCTTTTCAACAAAATTCCTTGAGTCCTGATTCTGAAAAGGCTTGATGATGTGAAGGATTCATAAAAATTAGACCAATCGAAATGACTCGGCACTCTTATCTGCTATAACAAATGATTGATTTAATTATTTTATTAGATAGGATGTAGAGGACGTTTAAACAGTTAATAGCTTACAATTAGATTGCTTTTAGGCTCCTGGGTAGAAAAATATCGTAAATTATAGTAATTATTGTATATTCTTGCCGATATAGTAATAGAACTAGGTGTAAAAATGGTTAGGGAAAGGGAAATAGCAAGTGGCTTTAAGCAACAGAGCCATGCAGAAGGAAATTTATTAAGTCTGGGTGAATTTGCAGGTAAATTCTCTCATGATTTAGGAAATGTCCTTGAAGTAGTGCATGCGAATCTTGAATACGTTTTATCTGAAAAGAGTAACAACTTAACACATGATCAGAGACAGTCTTTACAGGATGCCTTAGATGCCTGTGCAACTGGAGCAGCGGTTAGCCATCAGTTGCTTGGTTATGCTCGCAAGCAGTCTTACGATGCAAAGGAGCTGAGCTTAAGAGAACTCATCTTAGATGTGGTTAATTTATGTAGTTATTCTTTTGAATCTGGCTTTGAATTTATACTAGACGAAGTGCTAGCTGAACGTGATATACTTGTCCACGCCAGCTACTCAATTTTAGGTTACAGCTTAGTGACCGTTCTTAAGGATGTAAGAGAGGCTTTGGTTACTGATGGCCGTATTTTTATCCAGGTGGATACCGATGAGTACTTTTCCCATATTTTTGTTACTGAGGAAACGGGCGGTTTATTAAGGCTCAAAGAAGGCGAAACAGGCACCCAGGATAGTTCAAATGTCAGTTTAGATGTGGTTCATGGTGTCTTAGAAAAGCAGGGCGGAGCTCTTACGATACAGGGTGATAGCGAATTTGGCGCCTCTATTGTTATCTCAATACCCTTATCGTCTTCTCAGCCTCTCGGAAACGCAGATCAGTATCAACAGGACACAAACGCGCTTCAAGAAAAACAAGAAGATAACTTAGATAAAGAAAACCAGATGAAAGTGGGAGCGCCGAAGCGGCACTTTCTTAGGAAAACACAGCCGGTTAATTTTAAAGACTTTAGAGAATCAGCCACGAGTGCTCAAGAGCTTCAAAAAATGTCTGTTATGGTGGTAGATGATGATGCTCTTGTTAATAGAAGTTTAGGTCGCTTAATGAACCGGATAGGTTTCGGAGAGGTTGAAGCGACAACAAATCCTTTAGAGGCCCTTGATAAAGTTCGCTCAGGGTTCTTACCCGAATGGTTTTTCGTAGACTACTCTATGCCAGAAATGAATGGTTTAGAATTTTTGGAGCATCTAAGTGAGTTCCGTGAACAGCAGAGCTTTGTCAAAGATTGGTATCCTCAATTTGTTCTAATTAGTGCTTATCCGCCTGACGAATTGAAAAAACTGATAGGCAAGTCTCGTCTTGAAAAACTAACTACGCTGACCAAACCTTTTACAATTGAAACGATACGCAATTTGGTGGAGGCTCCATCTAAAGCGGATCTCCATAATAAGCCCATTATTCGACTTAGCACAACCAATACAGAGAAGCGTAAAACGGCCTGTTTTTTTGGGACCTTTGGCTCATCTCCTTGAGACCACTGGTATCCATTTAGTTGTTGACTGGAGGCAGGATGCCTGACTGTGTATCTAAAGGGCTTTTTGTTGCAGGTAGAAGTCCTCTTTTTTCAGGAGAAGGCTTTGATAAGATGGGCTTCAGAGTACTTGGTCCAGTTTGAGCAGGGCTTAGTAGTCTATTGGTTGGGGTGGTGGCTTGTTTCTCGTTATTGGGCAAAGTTTTATTTGCAACGAGAGATTGCATAAAAGGGCTGAGGGATGAATCAGGTTGCTTTTTAGCTAAAGCTATAGCCTGACTACTAACATTATATGAGTGGGCGATGTTTCGGTTCTTTTTTAGGATTTCTTCATAGACAGATAAGCTTTTGTGAGGATATCTAAATTTTTGATAAAGCTTGGCCAGAGTAAGTTTTAATCTAACTTTTTCTCGTGGGTCGATTTGAAAATTGATGGCCTTTTGGTATGCCATCTCGGTTGGTTCAAGTTGGTCCTCAATTTCTAGCATAATCTCAGCATAGCCTTCCCAGCTTGTGGGAGAAGGAATCTTAGTGACCAGATCTTCTAAATTTTTACGTGCATCTGTGAGCTTGTTATTTAAAACCTGCAAGCGAATCATCCTTAAAATTAGCCATGATAAATCAGCAGTATTATTCTGGTTGGCATGTAAAAGCGAAGATGCAAAGTCCCCTTTGAAAGGACGGTACAACGGGTCCCCCACCATGGTCATGGTCCAGGATAGGGCAGGCTGAGCACTGTAGGCTGCTTCAGCAAATGATAACCCGCTCATAAGGCTAGCATAGAATATTGCAATGTTGGGTGTGAATCTTAAATAGGGTTCATATACAGAGCCCATGGTAGCACAGGCTCCTTTGCTAAGGAGGGGGCCAACCCAGAATTTTTTTGAGTTGCGGACACTACCTGCACTAAAAGAGTGAAGGTGATACGCGATAGCTCCAGGTCGAAAACGAAAATGTTCTTGATTAAGTGCGCCTGCTATATTGCCAGAATACCAGCCGGCATAGATTGCAGCATCTGGGATAGGTATGAATGGGGCAAAGATTGGGCCTTTATTATCGAGAGTGGTGTGCAATCCGGATTTTTTCAAGATCTCTGCACTATTAGTGATCCACAAATCCCCAATATAATAACGATCTTTGGAGTCAGAAATACCTCGTGCATCAAAGTACGCTTTTCCAGTCAATTCAGTTTTCTCAATTCGAATAGGCTCATCAATCATTCTTTTGACTATCTTGGTGCTAGGGCCGTCAAGTCGGCAGACCAGTGTCATTTTATCTGCAAAACTTTGATTAAATGGCCTAGGTTCTCTTTCATAATAATAAGGATTGAGAACAAATGCCTCTAATGGATATTTTTCATATCCAATAAGAGCTAGCTCCGAATCCACAGAAGCGTAGTCATGCAAAAGATTGGTAGGCAAACGAAGTGAAGGAGTATAATTGGGATCCTTCGAAATTTTAAGGGGGACTCCTTTGATAAGAACGATGGCCCATAGTGGAAAATTTTTTGCTCCTTTAATCTTTATTTTCTCTTGCGTTAGTAGCTTGAGAGTTGCAGGTTTACGCTCAAGTAATCTTTTTTCTAGAAGATACGCTTCAAGAGGTTTACGAATAAATTTGTCATATTGTTCTCGAGTAATTTGCTCTGTTATGGGTGCATTAACCGCTAATATTCGGTCATTGGGTATGTTGCGCTTTTGGGCGTAATATTCTGCCAACTCTTTGGAATCAGGAGCATTATGATTGTATATAACGAGTATCTTCTGATGCCCACTTTCCGTAAAGCTAGTTTGAGCATAAATACATGAATGCAGAAAGGTGACGGTAGCAACGAGAGTATGGTTAGCTATTAATTGTCTGACCCTAAAAAGAATGGACTTCAGCATTTTTAATTAAATATAAAGAATAACATAGATATAGTCCAATTGCTACACATCAAGAACATAACTTGGAAGTTCCCTTTATTTAGCTTATAGTATGATAATATGATTGCTCCGGTAAAAAACGACAAAATCATTGAAAAAATCCAAGACGAGCAAAGAATATCTGAGGATGAATGCCTGCAATTGTATTATGCACCATTGCCAGAATTGGGTGAGCTTGCAGATTTGAGACGTAGGCAGAAAAAGTCCGCGGCATTTGATGGCAAGGGAGACGTTATCGTAACTTACATAATCGACCGTAACATCAACTATACGAATGTCTGCGATGTCTATTGCAAGTTTTGTAATTTTTATCGCACTCAGAAAGACAAAGATCACTATGTGCTTACGCATGAGGAATTTGATGCTAAGATAGATGAATTAGTAGCACTAGGTGGAAATCAGATTTTGATGCAGGGCGGACATCATCCTGAATTGGGTATAGATTATTACGTCGATTTACTGAATCATCTACGCGATAAGTACCCTCAAGTGAATGTGCACGGTTTTTCCCCGCCAGAATTTAACCACTTTGCAGACGTTTTTGAAATGTCTTTAGCCGAAGTGATCAAAGTTTTTAAGGACGCAGGTTTAGGTTCTATTCCTGGTGGTGGTGGGGAAATTCTAGTAGATCGAGTCAGAGAAAGAATTTCACCCAGGAAGTGCAATGCAGACCAGTGGTTAGAAGTGATGAGGCAAGCGCATTTACAAGGACTCCATTCAAGTGCCACTATGATGTTTGGGCATGTTGAAACAATTGAGGATCGAATTTTTCATCTGAAGCGGCTTAGGGATTTACAGGATGAAACTGGTGGTTTTACAGCATTTATTTGTTGGACTTTTCAACCGGATGGAACAGTGCTAAAGGCTGACACGGCGGGACCGCATGAGTATCTACGCATGCAAGCACTCTCTAGAATCTATCTAGATAACTTTGATAATATTCAAGCTTCTTGGGTAACCCAAGGCCCTCAAATTGGTCAGCTAGCTTTGGAGTTTGGTGCTAATGATTTTGGAAGCCTGATGATGGAAGAGAATGTCGTTTCTCAAGCCGGAGCCAGTTTTCGTTTGGAGCTAAAAGAAATTAAATCGTTGATCAAGGATGCAGGGTATAAGCCTGTGCAAAGAGACAACTGGTATAAAGCTGTAGGTGATGAAGTGTAGTAGACTCAATCTACAGGGTTATCTGTTTTGGATAAGGTAAAAGTTTTGATTCCTTCCTCTTGAACGAATTGCCGGTCAATCCGAATGGCTAAACGCTTTTGTGCTTCTTCTTCCCAGTCAGACTGCTCAAGCCTTTTAGGACGCCCAAGATAGTATCCTTGAACATAGTTTACGCCAAGCACTTTGAGAATTTCTAAGCAATCTTCTGTTTCGACAAATTCTGCAACTGTTTGCATTTTTAAATGATGTGAAATGGTGTTAATACTGTGAACAAAGACGCGGTCAGATAAATCATTTACAATATCTCGAACAAATGAACCGTCGATCTTTACAATGTGGACAGGAAGATTCTTAAGAAGAGATAATGAGGAGAAGCCTTTGCCAAAGTCATCTAGAGCAAATCTAAAGCCTGCTTTAGTAAGTTGTCTGATAGTTTCCTCTGCTTGCCCTAGGTTAGAAATCATGACGCTTTCCGTTAATTCAATGATGATTTGGTTAGAATCAATGTTTTTAGAGAATGCCAAATCTTCAATAATATTGGGCAGGTTAGGGTCCGAAATAGTATCTCCTGAAAGGTTAACAGAGAAACAGCATTCTGGATGCTCGCCGAGGACACTAAAGGTTTTATCCAATACCATATAGTCTATTTCCTTGGATAATCCGAATCGTTCTACAGATGGTAAGAAGAGGGTTGGCGGAACTATAGTACCATCTTTGTCTCTGAATCTCAAAAGGGTTTCGTAGAAGGCTATACCATCTGTTTCAATATTGACTATAGGTTGATGCCAAAGTTCAAAACGATCGTGATGAAGAGCCTCTTGGATACGATTAAGCCAATCTCCGTCTGTTTCCATCGTTTGCATTTCTTCTGAGTGGTTGTCAAAGAGTTCTACACGATTCCTACCGCGAGACTTTGCCATATAGCAGGCAGCGTCTGAGGAAGAAATAATGCTTTCAGCTTTATCATCCGCTTTAATTTCGGATACGCCTATCGAAGCAGAGATATTGCAAACACGGTTGGAATCATCAATACTTGTGATAACTACTTCTTGAAGCAACTCGTTGATTCGTTCGGCCACTTGCCTGGCTTGTGTTAGATTAGTATTAGCCAAGATTACTACAAATTCATCTCCTCCGAAACGAAAGACGTGATCTTCCCCGCGTGTGGCTTTGAGTAATAGTTCCGCAACTTGAACCAATAGACGGTCGCCAGCACTATGCCCACCCATAGTGTCGTTAATCATTTTGAAATTGTCGAGATCAAGATAAATGAGGGAGTAGTCTTTCCCATCTTGAACTTCTTGTATCGCAAATTCTACACTTCCCAGTAGTCTGGTGCGATTGAGAAGCCCAGTTAAAGAATCTCTTTCTGCAAGGTAGGTCATCTTTTCTTGGGTTTTCTGTCGTTCGGTGATGTCATTTCCGGTGCAAACAATGTGTCTGATATCTCCGCACTCCGTGTAAACGGCAGAGCATGACCAAGAGACATAACGTATTTGTTGGTCTTTGGAGACTAGCTGAGCGTCAAAGCGAATCGTATCAGAAAAAAGCTTTGATTGGCGCAATTTGTTTTGAACTCTTTCTCTTTCTTCATCAGAAATAAATGCATTTTCAAAAGTGCTGTTCATCAACTCAGCTTCACTTAAGGCACTTAATTGGCGACTGGTTCGGTTATAACGAACGACCTTATAGTCAGGAGTCAAGACAACAATAAGAGCACCTGCTGATTCGATAACTGTATTGATGAGATCTTTCTCATTCTTTAATTGAGACTCTAGCTCTTTCCTATGCAATAGTTCTAGAACATGTTGCTCCGCTATTCCGAAGCGCACTTTTAAAATATCTTGGCGGTAAGGTTTAGCAATGTAGTCATCTGCTCCTGCAACAATGATTTGTTTGAGATCTTCCGGTTGCTCACTTGCGGTTCCGACGATCAGGTAATGAAATTCGCCCTTTGGTTGCAATTTTAGCCAGTTACAAAATTGTGTACCATTCATCCCAGGTAGTTGCAGATTGAGTACGATGAGAGGGTAGTCATCAGCCTTTAATATCTCCATCGCCTCTTCTGCTCTATTACAGGTTTTTACAGTATGGCCTCGATTTTTAAATACCTTGGCGATGATGACACGCGTGACAGGGTCATCTTCTATGATAAGGGTCTTGAAAATGGGGTTGCTGTCAGGCGAGTTGGACATAAGAAGATCTAGTATTTATATCGGCTATAAATGGTTCGTCCTTGAGTTTGTCTTGGGATAGGAAACATCATTTCTATTATTTTTAGTAACGGGTTTAAGAGTATCACATGATTGGATGTGCTCTCCGATTTTAATGACAGTGGTTTTGGGAGAGCTTAGATTAGGCAAGAGGTTTGTTAGATACCATTGATAGGTGTTTTCTAGTTGAGTCTGAAAATCAAGTGACGGTTGATAACCTAGGTGCTTTTCAATGAGTGAGATATCAGCACGGGAGTCCTTGACTTCACCTCCTCTATTTTTCAAGCGTATTACATCTACTGAATGCTCAGGATATTCATTCTGAAAGAGGCTTTGTATATGATCGAGCAAGTCAATTATTTTTGTGGACGACCCACTTCCAACGTTGTACACAATTGGGCTTTCAGAGCTCAAAGGATTTACTGCTGATAGTAAGTTCGCCTGAACAACGTTATCGACATAACAGAAATCCCTGGTCTGAGAACCATCACCGTAAAGTGTAACAGATTCTTGCTGAAGTAGAGCAGATATCCATTGAGGAATTACGGCTGCATAAGCTCCTTGTGGATCTTGACGCGGTCCGAAGACATTAAAGTAACGCAGACCTACAGTGGAGAGACCATATTGCCGAGTGTAAAGTTGAGCATAGAGTTCGTCTACATATTTGGTTAAGGCGTAAGGTGAAAGGAGTCTTCCCGTTCGATTCTCGATGCATGGTAGCTCTACACTGTCTCCATAAACAGCGCTACTTGAAGCATAAACAACTCGCGATACTTTGTTTTCCAACGAGGAAATCATGAGATTGAGAAAGCCTGTAGCATTATGTTTATGACACATGTCTGCATGAGCTATGGATTGAGGTACGGAGCAGAGGGCCGCTTCGTGGATAACATATTTAATGTCTGGGTAAAGCGAGAAGATTTCTTGGCAAAGTTCTAAGTTTGAAACATCTGCATCGAAGAAATCGAAGTTTTCCCATCGATCTGCGCTAAGATTGCTCTGAACGAGAGGAAGGTTGCTATCTTTATTTGATAAAAAATTGTCAATCCCAATGACTCTTTGATCTAGATGCAGTAGTTTCTCTACGATGTGTGATCCTATAAAACCCGCTGCGCCGGTCACCAGCCAGGTCTCTGGCTTGTTTTTTAGATCTCTCTGGATCTTGTCGTAAGCATTCGTCATATGTTGCCCGTCTGTTCGAAGGTCTATCAGTGAGATCGGTTAAGCTTTAGATATGAGGAGTGGGAGGAAAAAAATTTATGATTCTAGGTAAAAAATGACCATTTTAATGTCATTTAGTTCCCAAATGTATCAGGTGAATGATGGTCAAGCGGCAAAAATTTCACAGCGCTTGTGTGCAAAGCTAAAGACCCTTTATTAACTCTAATAAATAGGCTGAAGTGCAAAGGTATTATATTCTAACTGCTCAAGGTGACGGTTGATACGGGCTGCAGTATAGAAGAAAGCTAAGGCAGCGCCCAAAGCAAAACCTAACCCGTAATAGGCTTCTCCCAAATGAATGGTAAAAAGGGTAGTGATTGTATTGAATAAAAAGAAAATCAGGCACGCGATAAGAACATCTTTTCGTTTATCTAAGTAGAACAAAACGGTCATGCAGGATAAAAAGAGAACAAGAAGAAAGGAGCCTAGTAGAATCATTCGGAAAACGCCTTCTTGCAAGGAGCCTAGATTTATGAGCGAAGAGATCTGCTCGGTGAATAGCACCAAGACTAGTGTCGTAAGCCCCTGAATCTTGATCAGCTTGATAAGCCCGGCGGTTAAGGACTTTTCCATATTGACTTTATTTTGATGAATGGTTGTCAGGGTAGCCTTTTGCTGTATCTGTTTGTAGTAACGCTCGTAATGGCGCGCAAAATCAGTCTCCAAGCGCAACAGGAAAACCGCCATACCAGGTATGATGCTTAGAAAACCAAGATATACCGCCTGGTCGTGAATGGGCATCACGTAAATGAGCCCACTGATGTTTTCTCTGGTAGGTCCAAGAAACCAGAAGAGTATTTTGTCACTCCAAATACCTAAATTATAGAGTAAGCCAATGATAGCTAAATCGGCATATTTTTTAAATGAGGCGAGGAACTCAACCGATATAATTTTTTTGACCTCAAGCTCTAGATAAAGACTAATAAGCAAAGAGATCAGCAGAAGCATATGCCCCAAAGCAAAGCCAAACATCACCCAATCATGTCCTAAATACTTCGAACAACCCCAGCCTCCAGCAAGACTTCCTGTATAACCCATAGCGAAACAAATAAGGACTCGGTGGTAATTCTTCATGGCCGTAAGGTAACTGCTTACCAGCCAGATGCTTGAAATAAGCATACACAAAAATGAAGCTCCTAGTTGAAACCAAATGGAAGCAGGCACAAAACCTACAAAGAATACGAGCGAGAGGAGGCTTACGATCGGAGTCACTAGAGCTAGCGATGAAAGAAGGAAGGGAAAGATTTTGTTCTTCTCACCAAGGTAATGGCAATCGGCTCCGAAGCGAACCAGCACTAATTGCACGGGGCCAGTAGCTATTAGAGAAAAACAGTAAATATAGGTGACCGATGAGAAAAAGAGCTTAAAAACCTCTCCGTCTCTTAGAGCTCCTAGCAGTAAAGCGATGGCACCAAGGGATGCGATGGACATGATTAAGGGGCCGCTTCCTATGATTGCTGCATATCCATAGGCTCGCAACAGATTGGCAAGTGAGGGAGCATCCATGATCTTTCTTAATCGGAACCCTATACCGGCCATGATCTTAATATCGGTAAAAAATGAATAAAAATTCAAAATTTTACCTTGACTCTGTAAAAAATGGACCGCTTTTTAGCTCATGACATAATCTTTGCAGGTGTCTTAGGCTTTAGGTATCTTGTTGAATTTCCATTGGATAATCCGGGAAATTGAGAGCTAAGTTTGCACATGTTTTCATAGCCGCGAGGCCTCTATCTGAATAAGCCTGGTAGCGCTCTCTTTTGCTGCGGATTTTTTCTGCAAACGAGGGTAGGATACCGAAGTTCGCTTTCATAGGCTGGAAGTGCATGGATTCTGCATGGGTGACATACCAGCAGAGACTGCCTAGCATGGTCTCCCTAGGTAGTTCCGTAAGTGGTCTCTCTTCTAAGAAATGAGTCATATTGATACCGGCCAGCAAGCCAGTAGCGGCATTTCCCATATAACCTTCTACACCGACAATTTGTCCGGCAAAAAACAGTCCGGCTTTTTCTCTAAATTGCATACTAGGCTCAAGCAGCTTTGGAGAATTGATGAAAGTGTTGCGGTGCATTTGGCCCATTCGCACGAATTCAGCTTTTTCGAGGCCAGGAATTAAGCGAAGTATTTCTTGCTGCTCTGTCCATTTGATGTTGGTCTGAAAGCCAACTAAGTTATAAAGACTGCCAGCTACATTGTCTTGCCTGAGCTGAACCGCCGCATAGGGCCATCGACCGGTTCGAGGATTGGTCAGGCCCACGGGACGCATCGGGCCATATCTTAGCGCATCGATATCACGGGCTGCTAAAACTTCGATAGGAAGACAGCCTTCGAAAAAACATTCATTTTGAGACTCCTCTTTTTCAAATTCGCGGAGTGGTATGCGAGGTGCTTCAAGTAAAGCTTGATGGAATCGCAAGTACTCTTCCTTGCTAAAGGGACAGTTAAGGTAGTCGCCGACGTTCTCAGTGTCTCTACGGGATGCACGGAAACATATATCGTAGTTAATGGAGTCAGTGTCAACTATCGGCGCAAGCGCATCGTAAAAATAGAGATAATCTTGACTCGTGAGAGACTGGATTGATTCTGAAAGTGCATGGCTTGTAAGAGGACCAGAGGCAACAACGGTGGGAGTCTCTTGCGGTATTTCTTTGAGTTCTTGGCGTATTAAATTAATTCTGGGATGCTTTTCAAGACTGTCTGTAATTTTCTTAGCAAAAAGCTCCCGGTCTACAGCTAATGCACCGCCTGCTGGAACCTTGGTTTCAAGAGCTACCTTGTGAACAAGAGATCTTAGCAAAGCCATCTCTTCTTTGAGCATGCCCGAGGCGCGGTCAGGTAAAAGGGACCCTAGGGAATTGCTGCAGACTAACTCAGCACACTGGTCGGTTTGGTGAGCACCTGTTTGTCGATCGGGTCGCATCTCGTAAAGATCGACTCGATGACCTCGCTCTGCTATTTGCCAGGCTGCTTCGCTACCAGCTAACCCGGCACCAACGACGATTGCTTTTTTGTATCCCATCACATTTATTTAGATCATTTTAGAATTAGGTATACATTAAATTTGAATGAAAGTGTATATTCACCCTAAGTGCTCTACTTGTCGTAAAGCTGTCGATTGGTTAGAGAGTAAGAAGTTGGAGTTTAAGTCGATAGACATTCGTGAATTCCCTCCCACCGAGAAAGAGCTAAAAAAGGCGCTGGCTACTGCCTCTAAGCCAACCGCGGTGTTCAACACCTCAGGTCAGTTATACAGAGAGCAGGGATTGAAAGATAGACTACCCAACCTTAATCAAAAGGAAGTCATTGCTCTACTTCGTAACGAAGGAATGTTGGTTAAGAGGCCCTTTCTAGTTACAGGTGACCTTGTTTTGACTGGTTTTAAAGAATCTCAATGGTTGTCTTACGTGAATACTTTGCCAGCATCTTAGGAGATTTTTCATAATCTCTAGGACCTAAGGCTGCTATTTACCATGAATTCAGGATGGCTAGGCTGTTGGTACTAACAAAAATTCTTGAAAACAAAAAATGAATATCTACTATAAACTCTTTCTTGATAGAAATACTCTAGTAAAAACTTAAGCAAACCACGATGGATATAGAAATACAGGAGAGTAATAAGAGTAGTTATTGGCAAATGTTTTCTGCGTTTAATGACAAATTCTTTGAATAAAATTTCTACTATGCGAGGTCTATCCATTTATCAACCATAACAAGATATAATTCCATATGATTGAAGCTAAACATCTTATAAAAGATTACGGCAGTTTCCGTGCAGTTAATGACATTTCGTTCGAGCTTAAAAAAGGTGATGTTTTAGGCTTTCTTGGGCCTAATGGGGCAGGAAAATCTACCACTATGAAAATGGTCACCGGTTTTTTATCGCCAACGGGAGGTGAAGTGACGATCGGGGGTATTAACATTGCCGAAAACCCCATAGAAGCAAAGAAGCGATTTGGATATCTTCCAGAAAACTGCCCCCTTTATTATGAAATGACAGTGATTGAGTTTTTGGAAAGCATTGCAGATTTTAGGAATCTGGAAGGAAGCGATAGAGCTGACCGGATTGCTCACGTTATCGAAGTCTGCCATCTCGATGCAGTGCGCTACCGCACGATCGATACACTAAGTAAAGGTTATCGTCAGCGTGTGGGTATGGCCCAAGCAATCATTCATGAGCCTGACTATCTCATCATGGATGAGCCGACTGATGGATTGGATCCCAACCAAAAGCAAGAAGTTCGTAAACTTGTGGCTTCTATGTCTAAGGATAAGGCGATTATTTTATCGACCCACATCCTAGAAGAAGTGGAGTCCATGTGTAATCGCGTCATTGTGGTAGACAAGGGAAAGATTTTGGTTGACGAAAGTCCTCAAAAGTTTCGTGAACGCCATCCTTATCACAATGCTTTAGAAGTGGTCTTCGACTCAGCTATTCGCAAGGAAGCCTCAGAAGCAATTAAGGGCATTGATGAAGTTAAGGAAGTTAAGGAGGAGAAAGATAAACTCTTCATTCTACCTAAAAATGGAGGCGAGATCGATGGCTTGATTCTAGAGAAAGTTCAAGCAAAGAATTGGAAAGTGCAGTCTTTTAACAAAGCTCCTACTCGTCTGGATCAAGTTTTTAGAAATCTCACGGAAGCAAGCAGCAAAAGCTAATTATCTATTCATTTAGATCAACGTATAGAAATAAAATATTATGCAAAGTATTCTTACTATCTTCAAACGAGAATTTCTCGGCTATTTTCGCTCACCAGTGGCCTATGTCTTTTTGATAGTCTTCTTGGTGGCATCCATCGTCATGGCGTGGTTTGTTGGACGCTTTTTTGATGCGAATAACGCAAGTTTGTCGGGTATGTTCAATTTCTTTCCTTATATTTTTGTTGTCTTTATACCGGCAGTGGGAATGAGACTTTGGGCCGAGGAAAGAAAATCAGGTACCTGGGAACTTCTTTTTACCTTACCTATTTCAACAACTCATGCGGTTATTGGCAAGTTCCTAGCTGCTTGGCTTTTCATCACAATTACTATTGCCATGACTTTTACCATGCCCATTACAGTCGGCTATTTAGGTGATCCTGATTGGGGGCTCATTTTTAGTGGATATTTGGCCAGTGTTTTAATGGCAGGCATCTACCTAAGTATTTGCTCTCTGATGTCAGCAGTGACTAAAAACCAAGTCATTGCTTTCGTGCTTGGCTTCATTGCTTGCCTCATTATGATTCTGATGGGATATAGCATCTTGAATAATCTGATCGATTTTCTACCAGTTGCCGTATTGGATGCTATTGGAAATATTAGCTTTATGCCTCATTACATGTCAGCTGTTGAAGGAATTGTAACCATTAGTAGTTTTATTTATTTCATTAGCTTCACAGCGCTTGGTTTGTTGTTAAACATCATTGTCTTAGAACGTTAGAATTTTAAATTAGAGATATAAAAAATGAATACACAATCTAAATGGATGGCCTTCGGGTTATTAATCATTGGTTTTATTTTGGTCAATTTCATTGGCTCCTTTATGCCGGGTCAAGTCGACTTCACAGAAGAAAATTTATATACCTTATCTAAAGGATCTAAATCACTGCTTAAGAAAATAGAAGATCCCGTTCAAGTGAATCTGTATTTTAGCCGCAGTGTTGAGCACCCAATCGTGCAAATTAAAAATTACGCTAAGCGTGCTGAAGGACTTCTAAAACAATATCAGAGAGCTTCAGGTGGGACCATTGAAGTGAACGTGATAGATCCACGTCCTGATACCAAGGAGGAAGAAGATGCCACGCGTGCGGGATTAACCCCGCAGCAACTGCCAAATGGAGAAGCTTTCTTTTTGGGTATTATGGTAAGTCAAGTAGACAGGGAAGAGACGTTGCCATTTTTAGATCCTAGAAGGGAAGCTTTGTTGGAGTATGACATATCTCAAGCTCTTTATAAGGTTGGCAATACGAATAAGCCTAAGCTAGGAATTATAGCAGGACTTGAAGTCTTTGGTTCAGCCCCCCCTTCTATGCCCGGGATGCCACCACAAATGAGTCAAGGTGGCGAAAAGTGGATCTTTTTAGGAGAACTCGAGAATTTCTTTGACGTGCAAAATATTGATACGTCTGAGGAGGAGTTACCCACAGACTTAGATGTCCTCTTTGTGATACATCCTCAGGAGTTAAGTGACATCCTGCTTTATCACATTGACCAATTCTTGCTTAGTGGGAAGTCCGTGATTGCCGCAGTAGATCCGTTATCACGTTTCCAAATGATGAATAGTCAACAACAACAAAACCCCATGATGATGATGAACCAATCGAATTCCAGCGATCTCGGTAAATTGTTCGGTGCTTACGGTATCAAATATGACTCAACCAAAGTGGTAGGGGACTTTGAGTATGCAACGAATGTTAGTGGTGGAAGATCGAGTGCACCAATGCTAATGCCGACTTGGATTACGCTAACAAGAATTGATAGCGAGCTACCACCGGTAGCTGAGCTGGATAATGTCTTTTTAGGAGATCCTGGGAGTCTCTCATTAAAAGATGAGGAAGATAGCTCGCTAACTTTTACGCCTATTTTGCAGGGTTCGGAGCGTTCTGATTCTATTGCTGCAAGTAGTTTAAGATTCATGCAGCCGGATGCCATCGCTAATCGAATGAATGCAGATGGCAAGGTGAAAACATATGCCGCACTCATTCAGGGAAAATTTACCTCGGCGTTCCCCAACGGTAAACCTGAAGCCCCCAAGAGAGATGATGAGGAAGAGGAAAAGGAATCCAAAGAAACTGAAAAAGCTGAACCAGATAATTCTCTCAAGGAATCAGCTACTGAGTCTAAACTGATTGTGATTGCAGACACTGACTTTCTTGCTGATAGATTCAGTGTACAGCGTATCAACCTTCTGGGAATGAATGCGATCCGTCCTATCAATGACAATTTAAGCCTTACCTCTAATTTAATAGAATTTTCATCAGGCAGTGATGATCTTTTGTCCATTCGAGGTAAAGGAACTACCTCTAGAGACTTTGATAAAGTTAAGCAGCTCCAAATAAAGGCTCAGAAAGAGTTTCAGCAGCAAGAGGAAGTGATCAACCAAAGCCTTACAGATATTCGTAATCAGCTCAGCGAGCTACAAGGTCAGAAAAAGGAAGACGGTGTTTTGGTGGCAAATGCCGAACTTCGTAAATCTATCCAAGCAATGAAAGAACAGGAAGCAGATATGCTTCGTCAGCGCCGCGAGATACGAAAGAAACTCCGCGAAGATATTGAATTGTTAGACAACACACTGGCAATTCTTAATTTAACAGTTTCCCCGGCTCTTATTATTTGTTTCGCTCTAATTTTCTTTTCAAAGAGGAGCAAGAGTAAGGAGTAATCTCAGATACAAATGATGCCATTTTAACTCATTCTTAAGACCATGAATATCAAACCACTATCAGTCATTATCGTTATCTTAGCAGTGATCGCTGTAATTATTGGAGGATTAAGCTCCAGTAAAGACAAAAAAATTATTAAGGAGACGAACCAACCTTTACTAGACAGTAGCACTTTAGGAAAGGCAACTAAGATTGTTCTTAATGCTAAGATTGCCAATGAGACAATCGTTTTACAGAAGAAGGATACCGATTGGATTCTTCCAGATTTCTACTCAATGAAAGTAAATTTCGAGAAGATGGAGTCATTAGCCAATGACATAATGGAGGCCAAAATTGGGAGAGTCGCAAGTTCGAATCCTGAAAAATTTTCAACTTTCGAATTAGGTAACAAAGTAGTGGAGCTTTACGATAAAGACGATCAGCTAGTGTGGAAGCTTGATATTGGAAAAGATGGAGCTTCATCAGGTGCATTTGTGAATATAAATGAGGAGGAAGTCGTATATCTTTCGAATATCGCCCTTTTTTTTGATAACAAAGTTGAGGATTGGGTTGATAAGAAATTTAACGATTTCGATCCAGGAACTGTTCGTAAAGTCGCAACCGTGGTGCTCGATCCTAAAGGCAAAGAGGAGGTTGCTTTTGAAGTTAAGAGAGCTGATGGATCTCAACCCTTTGTGGCAACCACTGAACTTGGCGAAAAAGAGGTCACAGATCACAATAAGTTCCAAGAGATTATAAACACACTTAAGAATGCTGTTTATACCTCACTAGAGGATCTAACTAAAGAAGAGGTAAAGTCCGCACTGGCTAATACCCGTGACATTCAACTCACTTTTGCGGATGACAGTTCCATGAACATCACCGTTGGTAAAAGCATTCCGCCAGAGCCTAAGAAAGAGAAGAGCAAAAAAGGCGAAGAGCAGGAAAAAGAGGAAGAACCAGCTCCTGAGCCAGAGATTTATATGATTGTCGAGCACTCTGATCCTGATCATTCTTTGAACCGAATAGCTAAGGTGAAGGCCTTTAAAGTTCCTGATAACGTCTATGACCGCATGCCAGAAAAGTGGTTGGATGTTGTAAAAGAAAAAGAGGAGCCAAAGCCTAAGGGTCCCGAGCCGGCTCCAGCGACAGAAGGTGAAACTGAGGACTAGGGTTTTGCACATGAATGCCTGTCATTAGATGATTATTCCCGAATAGATGCAGAAACAAAAAGGAATAATCTCTACTTATTTGGGCGTTAAAAAAGCAATTATTTGAAGCTGCTCCCATGTGCTACTGGCAGCTTTAGAATAGCTAAAGGGTTTTTGAATTATATTTAAAAATCCAGGTTATGTCCTAACCCGGGTTCAACAGGGGGAGCCAAGCACCATGGGGCTACGCATCGATCTCTAGAGGTTTTGTAATCAGAGAACAGACAGCTTGGATTAGACACTGTTGTCTATGAATCAGAATATGTAGCTCCTGGTATGAATAATACTTCATACTTCTTTTGTTTTTTATAGTCTTATTTTAAAAAAGTCTTTGACGATAGGTTACCTATCTGAGAGCTTCATAGTTTCGTTGATTAAGGAACCGACAGCACATTCAATTAGTATTAAAAACCTTAAAAAAATTTAATGAATATTCACGAATATCAGGCAAGGGAACTCTTAGAAAAGCATGGAGTTAAAACATCACGGGGGAATGTCGCAACGACGCCCAGTGAAGCAAAAAAAATTGCTCAATCACTAGAAGCGCAAAAGCTTGTTATCAAAGCTCAAGTTCACGCTGGTGGGCGTGGTAAAGGCACGTTCAAAAGTGGACTAGAGGGCGGCGTGCAGCTTTGTGATTCCGCTCAAGAAGTCGAGGATTATGCCAGCCGGATGCTTAATGAAACGCTAGTGACTCATCAGACAGGGCCCGATGGAAAAGTTGTTCGCAGTGTGATGATCGCAGAGGCAGTTGGAATTGAGAGAGAGCTCTATTTTGCTATTCTCATGGATCGAGCAACTTCACTTCCTATCGTCATAGCGAGCACAAAAGGGGGGATGGATATTGAAGCGGTTGCTGAAGAAACTCCCGAAGAGATATTCCGTGAATCGGTCAACCCTGGTTTAGGTCTCTTACCTTTTCAAACGAGAAAGCTTGCCAAAAAACTTGGTTTCGAAGGCCCCCAAGCTCGTAGTGCTGGTAAGCTGTTTCATGCAGCTTATAACATGTTTATCGCTTTGGATTGTTCGCTGCTAGAAATCAACCCCTTAGTTGTAACGACCGAAGGAGAGGTCATGGCTCTAGATGCTAAGATCAATTTTGATGATAGTGCATTATTTAGACATTCCAATATTGAAGAGATGCGGGATAAAGAAGAGGAAGACCCTCTGGAAGTTCGTGCCTCTGAGTTTGATCTAAACTACATTAACCTAACTGGCAATATCGGTTGCATGGTCAATGGTGCAGGTTTAGCAATGGCTACGATGGATATTATTCAGCATTATGGAGGTAGCCCTGCTAACTTCCTGGATGTTGGTGGAGGTGCTAATGAGAAGCAAGTTACAGAAGCCTTTAAAATACTTGTAGAAGATACCAAGGTCGAAGCCATCCTCGTTAATATATTCGGCGGAATTATGAAGTGCGATGTCATAGCTCAGGGTGTCATTAATGCTTGGAAGACAGTTTCTTGTGATTTACCTCTAGTGGTTCGCTTAGAGGGCACAAATGTGGACAAAGGTAAGGAGCTATTAAAGGAAAGCGGCTTACCCATTATTACAGCAGATGGTATGGCGGATGCGGCAGAAAAAGTCGTGAAATCTATCAAGAAATAAAGGTATTTACAATGTCAGTTTTAGTTGGAAAAGAAACAAAATTAGTCGTTCAAGGAATTACAGGTAAAGCAGGAGGCTTTCATGCCAAGCAGTGCTTAGACTATGGAACCAATATCGTAGCAGGCGTTACCCCAGGTCGACATGGTGAAAAATTCGAGGATAAGGTTCCAGTCTTTGATACAGTAGTCGAGGCCAAAGAAGCCACAGATGCCAATACCTCAATGGTCTTTGTTCCCGCTCCATTTGCTGCAGATGCCATTATGGAAGCCGCTGATGCCGGAATTAAGCTTATCATATGCATTACAGAACACATACCTGTGGTTGATATGATGAAAGCGAAGTATTTTTTAGAAGATAGAGACTGTTTATTGATTGGGCCCAACTGCCCTGGGATTATCACACCCGAAGAATGCAAGATTGGCATTATGCCTGGATATATTCACAAGAAAGGTAATGTGGGCCTTGTATCGCGTAGTGGCACACTGACTTATGAAGCAGTTTGGCAGCTAAGTAACCGAGGTTATGGTCAGAGCACGTGTATAGGTATTGGCGGAGATCCTATTCATGGACTGACACAAAAACAATCTTTAGAGCTTTTTAATAACGATCCTGAGACAGAAGCCATTGTGATGATTGGCGAGATTGGAGGAACTGAAGAGGAAGAAGCTGCTGCTTTTGTAAAAGAGCATGTTAAGAAACCTGTGGCAGCCTTTATCGCAGGCCAAACGGCGCCTCCTGGACGTCGTATGGGGCACGCCGGAGCCATTGTCTCAGGTGGCAAAGGTAGCGCAGCGGATAAAATTGCAGCGCTAGAAGATGCAGGTATCGCAGTTGCAAAGACACTGGCAGAAATCGGCGAAACTCTCATCAGCCAGATAAAGAAGGGTTGATCCCCCTTATAGGGAGGGATCAAACTTTAGTCTTTATATGGGTCATAGATCTTAGGACCTGCCATGGCGACACCTATTGGACTCAGTGTGTGAAGAACTTTGATGGTTCCTTCATGAGCCTTTAATACTTCAGGTAATCGTCGGTAAGCTTGAGGTGCTTCATCAACGTCACCGCCGCGAAGAACAACCCCGCGTTTCTTTAACCAGCGTCGCATATCGCCAGGTGAAATACATCCGCCTTCTCGAAACCGATCTTTGCCGATGCGCTTTGGTTTTCCCTTTGCTTTGGTTCTAGACATGATTCGTCCAGCCCCATGAACCGTTGAGAATAGTGCATCTCGAGATGTTTCAGAATCAACACCTTCAATGATGACAGCGTCGTCCCCCATGCTTCCACCAATAAACCCTTTTTGGCCAGGAAATGCTGGTGTTGCTCCTTTTCTCACCACCCAGTATTTTTCATCTGAGCTATCAGAGTGAAGCTTATGTGTTTCAAGCCAAGCAAAGTTATGGTGGTTATGTACTTCCTCTTTGATTTTTGCTCGCAAGATTTTCTTAGCCACATAACGTGCAACATATTCGCGACCTGCGTAAGCATATCGTCCGGCTAAATGCATACCTGTGAGATAATCTTGGGCAAGGTTTGATTCGAGTTTTACAACTGCTGGAGCCACATCCATTCCATCCTTACCTCCTGCTTTATTTAGAAAGTAAGTTGCTGTCTTATGGCCTAAGCCGCGTGATCCGAAGTGTACGCCTATCCAGATACGCTTTTCTTCGTCGGTAAAGATATCCACATAGTGATTGCCACTACCAACTGTTCCAAGCTGATCTTGGGCAGTTTTCTTTAGGCTTTTCATAGGATCAATATCCCATGCTGGGGCATCAAAAAGCTCATGATCTACACTGTTTTTGTTATGTCGTCCCATACCAAAAGAGATGTTTTCCACAATATCATTCATAATCTTTTCGATCTTGGGTCTGACATCTCCTAAGCATGCATCTGTTCTCAAAGCGAGGTTTCCACAAGCAATGTCGAATCCAACACCAGATATTGATATGAGATCCTTATAAGCGATCACGCCACCTATGGGTTGTGCATAACCTTTATGGCCATCTGCACAAAGCACGGCTTTCTGCCCCCCTATTGCAAGGCATGTGTACATTTGTTTAACAGTTGCGTCGTCGTGCCGACCAAATATTTTAAGATTCATAATTATTTATTTCTATGTTAGATCCTCTCCAGCTTCTGATAAAGCTGGAGATTCACCAGTTTAAAATCCTATAGCTGGTTTAGGTGGATTGAGTTCTGATTCACTTGTTTCCGTGTAAATCTCAGCCAAGGAATAAGTTTCCTTTATTTGCAATGGCTTACCGAGCTTGTTAGCAAGCACGATAGCTTGTTGCTGTGTCAAGTTTTTGAATTGTTTTCTAGCGATAAGTCGTCCAGGACGTAAAACGGCTGGATCGAGAGCACTTACCGAACAATTGATGGTACAGATCAGGTGGAGTTTTAAAAATTCACCTAAGAGTCCATCAGTTATGTTTAGTAAGGCGCTAAGCTCATCGCGGTTATCCCATTGACGAGGAAGGAGTATTCCCTCAGCGTCTTCGAGAATAACGATTTTCTTCATCTCTTTGTGGTGGTTTGATTGATTAGACCAAAAGTCCACAAATTCAGGATCCTTCAACATTTTAAAATTAGATGGAGGGATGAAGTAGAAACGGTGAGTATCTGCTAACTTGGCCACAAGGTGGCGGATAAAAGATGTTTTTCCGGTGCCTGGTGCGCCTTGTAAAAGCGTGATGCCATAATCTCGTTCTTCAATTGCCTCAACTAATTCGTCTTCCCAGATATTAAAGGTTTCCCCGTATTGAAGCGCTAAGAGATTAGAAGAAATCTCCTTATTTCTATCTATTTTAACGCTCTGCAGATCAATACTGCAGCCATTATATTTAACCAGATAGAAGGTAGGCTCTTCTTTCTTTACGATGATATACTTATTGCGTAGGTCATCTAGACATCTATGGGCATATTCCTTAGTTGGTGCATACACATAGAGATATCCGTAGCTGAAATAAACATATAGTTCATCGTCGAATCGAAATAGAATACGGTCCCATCCTTGACTTTGGCCTTCAAAGATATCTGCTTCGTCAAATGTAGATCGGACGACATGGCTTTGAAAATCCTGATAGAGTTTGTATCCGTCCCATTCGCCTTTAGCTTCCAACATATGAATGGGCTTGTTTTTAAACTCTTCATATATAGGTAGCCTTAACCACTCTTTTAATTCTAGATTGTAAGTGGTTTGTAAATCGACAGTGGAATCAGATGAGCTTTGCCCGCATAATGGGCGATCATCATTAAATTTCATGATCGATAACTTTCTAGTTTTAAATTACCTAAGTTCCCCCCTTCCAAGAATAGGAAGAGGGTTCATTAGGGGTTCATAGTAAGTTCACGATTCGGTCAGTGAGTCCTTTTTCACCCAACATAATGTTGAGTTTGGAGTTCTCAGCAACTTTTTCGAGAACTTCTAATTCTTTTAACCTTATAAGAGCTGGTGTACTCTCAATGAGTTTTGCAGTGTTCAACTGGCTGCGCATTGCTGCTATTTCTTCGCGCCGTGCAATAACATTAGCCTCAGAGGCTTTTTTTGCTTCGATCACTTTATTTAATAACGTTTTTATCTCTCCAGGTAAAATGATGTCACGAATACCTAATGAGATGATCTTGGCACCAAAAGCGTGAGCACCTTGAATCATGGTGCTTTCAAGCTCTGATACAAGAGCGTTTTTGTCGGCAAGTAGACTGTCAAGATCACGAGTTCCGATAATAGCACGTAATGCGAGTTGAGCTTTTCGGTAGAGAGCTTGATCTATATCACCAATAGTTTCAACACTCTTGACAGCATCAGTTACTTGCCAGTTCAAAATAGCATTGATACGTAGCGTTACTTTATCAGCAGTCATGATGTCTTGACCGGTAATATCTAGAGCCTTTTCTCGTATATCCACAGGGAACATTTTGACTTTTCCGACTTTCATCCATGACGCGTATTGGCCAGGAGTTAGAGTCTTTAAGTATTCTCCATCTTGATAACATACAGCGACCTGTCCTTGTTCAATACTGAACATATTAAGCAGGCGGTCCGTTCCAGCTGATTTCAAAATAGTATGAAGCTCTTCGTGTTCAAAAAGGACATTTCGAGCATCAATGATCTCAGCCTGAATGTTTCGGAACTTTGCCCAAAGAGCATAAAGCCCAGCATCTAGAATGATACTGAAACGTCCGTCAATCCAGATAAGAGCACGCTCATGATCCTTTAGATCGAGCACAAGAGCCTCATCACCTAGTGCCCCTGATTGGGCGATCAAGTCAAGTTTTTCGTGAATAAACCATGGTTCACGTTGAGAAACAATATCTACCTTGGTTTTATTGAAAGGGTCGAAGATCCGGTAAATTCCTTTGCTAAGAATTTTTTCGAATTCACCATCTTTGATAACAATTCCTTTTTCATAGGATCGGGTTTTGATTTTTTGAATGGGAACATGGTTCCTCCTTTCTTGGTTAATGAAATAATAAAAATTTTAAATAGGATCAGTCAGAGATAAGTGTGAAGGCAATCACACGCATGTTGCGGAGTAAAGTTTAAGTAGCGCGACATCTATTCTATCCTTGAGTTAAAGCCATAGAATAAGATGATTCAGTAGCTTCTTCTCAATTCAGGATTAGATGTGGCCATACGGTATCTACTTGCTGCGGGCACCAGTTTGATGTTGTTATTTGAAACTTCTTGTCAGTATAACTACAGGAAGATATCAAGTTAACAGATCAGCTTTCGCTTATCTCTTTCTGATCTTTCATGTGTGTCGTTTTTAGCGACTAATTGGTACGGGATTCGAACCCGCGACTAATGGATGATGAGTCCATTGCTCTACCGGACTGAGCTAACCAAACCCCTTAACAGGGATGTTGTATGCATAATATGGGAATCGAACCCATGCTCTCCTCGTATCAAGAGACGCTTTACCACTTAGCTAATGACGCTTGGCTATTATTGATGATAGTTAAAACCCATTAACAGAACACAAGCCTGTGAACATAAAATACGCAATGATTGTGCTGTTGGCTAATCTATCAATAAACGGTCAAAGTATAAAAAATTCCTGCTGTCGGGCTCGTTATAGGCACCCCGACTCACCTTGAATGAACCCGTTACAGGGATTTAATCACGAAGACGGGTAAAGCGACGTGATGTTTTTCATGAAATTTTAAGATATAAGATTGAGCATCAAATACTCTGGTTATATGCTAAATCTTATATGTTAAATCATAGATAAGGCCAACACCCTTACCTCCCTTAATTTCTCTCGGGACATAGCCACAGGTATTTCACGGTGGACGTTTGGGTGTTTTACAGGCACACCGCCCAGCGAAGCCCTTAGTTTTTTCTTTAAATTCATTTTTGTAATAAAAAACCCTGCTTGAGAGGCAGGGTTGAAAGAACTTAATTAATCCTATCAAAGTTCTAGGTTACTGTGACTACCTCTTTCTGAGTTTTTAGATCGACGGAAGTAACTTGTTCATCTTTGTCATGATAGATTGGCAAAGGAATGCCGAGATCTATTTTACAAGCACACATGTTACCTCGTGTGATCCTGCTTGTTTCTAAAAAATGTCTTATCATTAGCTACCTTAAATTCCTTTTTTGTTTTTCTTGAAACAGACAATATAAAATCTGGAAATTCTTGCCATGCAAAAATTTACAGGATACCTTACTATCTAATCATGTTTGAAAATTTGTTTGCACAAAGAGGATTGTCCCTAGATCGCTTAAAAGCTTTTGTTGAAGTAGACGAGGCAGGGGGCATGGCGAAAGCTGCGGTAGGGGACCCCGTAAGACAGAGCCAATACAGTCGGCAAATAAAAGAGTTAGAAGAATATTTTGGAGTAGAACTCATACGTAGAAAAGGTAAAGGGATTGAACTAACGAGGGTAGGTAAGGAACTGGCAACTTTAGTAAGGGAGCAGTTTTCTGGTTTGAGTGATTTTCATCTTAGTTGTTCTGGAGCACCAGTTCGCTTTTCTTTAGGAGCTGGAGATAGTTTACTTCATTGGCTGCTCACCCCATGTCTTAGTCAATTACAGGCTAAAATGCCTCAAATGGGAGTTCGTCTGCATAATATGAGAAGTGTGGATATCATTCGAGAGCTACATGATTTATCGATCGACTTTGGTATCGTTCGTGAAGGAGTTGAGGGAAGGCTTTTAGAAAAAAGAATGATTGGATCATTTGATTACGCATTTTATGTGCCAAAGAGTATGGTGGGTCGCAAGCGCAGAGTTGATATTAAGGAGATACTAAAACAGATTCCATTAGCAACTCAAGGTAGTGATGGTTCATTTCGACAAAATCTTGAGGGGAATGCTCTACGTAAGGGAGTCAGGCTGAATATTCGACTCAACTGTGAGTCATTTCCACAAGCCTACCAAGCACTATTGTCGGGTGGCTACGCGGCTGTATTGCCAACTTTTATTGATCCCTTCATTGATAATAAGAGGACGGTGCGACTAGAAGTTGATTTTATGAGGGAGCAAAGGAGAACGATTTCTTTGAGATGGAATAAGCGATTAATTCGCGTTCGACCCCTTGCTGAAAAAGTAGCTATTGGGCTAGTAAGAGCTCTTAAGAGTCAGCTAGCCCTGCATTAATCTAAATCTAGGGCTGAGGCAGTTGTTGCGACAAGAAAGGGAAGTTCATCGGCAGCGTTGCTTAAGAAATTCTGGCCAAGAACTAGTTGAATTTCATCTGTATTTTGAGGGTCAAGCATTGGTTCACCACTTGATCCAAGATCTAAAATATCTGCCAGAGTGTCTGCTAGATGTAAAAGGTTTGTTTCAATCTTACTCTTAGGAGCTAATTGAGGTGAATGGTGATAGCGCACGATGGTAATAAGCTTTGAAGGTATGCGCCATTGTTTCAGTATGGCTTCCGCCAGGGAGGTGTGATCAAAACGAAAGACTTCTTGTTCTGCTTGAGCAATGGGTATTTTCTTAGACTCACAAAGCTGATTTGCTTTTTTGTAACCGTCAACAAAAGCTTTTGACATAATGAGCCGGCCTATGTCATGGATGAGACCAGCCATAAAGAGGCCATCCGCCCTGGAAGGGTTTACGCAGTTAGCCAGATAGCGTGCACAAACACCGCATGCAATACTGTGTTTCCAGAATACTTTGGCTTGTTCTGAACTATCAAAAGCTTTGGCTATGGCGGTTCCCACAATGGCGTCCTTCACTTCTGCCATGCCAATTAACATCAGAGCTTCAGAAATACTTTCTACTTTTTTACTTAACCCATAGGTAGGGCTATTAGCCAACTTTAGAATGCGGAGCGTGAGAGTAGGATCTTTAGATACGATGTGGTCTATTTCTTGGTAGCTACAATCGGGGTCTTCAAACTTGTCTTGTAAGCTGACAACGACTCCTGGTATGGCCGGTAGGTAACTAGCTAGAGTTTCCAGGACTGCATCGGGACATTTCATAACAGAGGATTAAATATTATCAAAATACTGAGTCTTGAGACGTTGGAGCGTAGCAAGCTCAATCATTTTTTTTGCAACTTGTAAATCAGGGTGACAGAAGCGAGATGATAAATCTGCCTGAGTCTTGGCAATTTCTTCTTCTGAGAAGAATTTTCGGAGATCTCCCAAGTCTACTAAGAATTCGTCTTCCTTGGCTTCGCTTAGCTTTTTGATGGATTCTTCATCTAGAACTTGCCCTTTTTTGAGAATAATAGATCCGTCTTTACCTTCTACGTTCTCTCTCATGACCATACCTTCGACAATGCTAAATGCCGTAATCTTTTTAAGAACTCTATTGGCTTCCATAAATGAGGTCCTCGGACATGCAATGCGTCACACTCCTAATAGGAACATCGGTAGGCAAAGCTTATAAATGAGACTTTTGTTGGTTTCTAACTATCTAGAAACCGCTGACTAATACCCTCATAAGCATCAATGCGACGATCTCTAAGAAAGGGCCAGGTTCGTCGGGTATGATCAATTTCTCTTAGGTTGCAGGAGGCGATTATTAAGGCTTCCTCATGATGAGGTGCCTCATGTAAAATTTCTCCAAAGGGATCGCAAACAAAGGAGCCTCCCCAGAAATCAATATCCTTCTCCGGGCCAGTGCGGTTAACGCTAGCAACAAAGACTCCGTTAGCGATAGCATGCGAACGTTGAATGGTTTTCCAGGCATCATATTGACATTTATTATTGTCAGGGCTTTCATCGACTGACCAACCAATAGCTGTCGGATAAAAAAGGATTTGAGCTCCTTGTAAAGAAGCGAGTCGTGCGGCTTCTGGATACCATTGATCCCAACATATAAGAACTGCGACTTTTGCTAATGAGGTTTCGATGGACTTAAAGCCAAGGTCCCCCGGAGTAAAATAAAACTTTTCGTAGAAGCCAGGATCATGGGGGATATGCATTTTACGGTAAATATCTAACAGCGAGCCGTCTTTTTCAATGACGACTGTAGTATTGTGATAAAGCCCTGCCGTGCGCTTTTCAAAAAGACTGGCGATGATGACAATATTTTTTTCTTGAGCAATTTTGCTAAGGGCTTGGGTGCTGGGACCGGGAATCGTTTCAGCCAGATCAAAATATTTAGGATCTTCCTCTTGGCAAAAATAGAGTGTTCGAAAAAGCTCTTGTAGACAGATTATCTGCGCTCCACGGTCTGCCGCATCACGGATTTTAGTAATGGCCTTTTCGAGATTATCAGGAGTGGACTCCTGGCAAGTCATCTGGATAAGGCCGAGATGGACAGTGCTGACTTGATTCATAAGAACCATGTTTTGCTATGCTACTAAGAAAAGAAAGCCAAATTATAATAAGAAACAAGAATATTGACGCTTAGCCGCTATTGGTGTTTGGATAGCGACATTTGCGCTTAACTGTCTTTTCATTTGTATTGCTTGCTTGCATGACGAAAGTATCTGGTCAAGGACTGAATATACCTGGCTACTATGGTTTTAGTGAGCTTCCTATTTATTCCTATTTTTATATTTCACGGCAGGAAGTTAGACATGAATTGATTA
Source organism: Verrucomicrobiota bacterium (assembly GCA_039192515.1). Lineage (NCBI taxonomy): Bacteria > Pseudomonadati > Verrucomicrobiota > Verrucomicrobiota bacterium. Next base: position 32,147 of record JBCCXA010000024.1, read on the forward strand.
TCAAAGCTTCGGCACTGGAGGAATGGATAGAAGTTGGAAGGGCACAAGCTGATCGAATCAGTATAGATGAGCAAAAGGTGCTACAAGAAGCACTTATCCCACTTATAGCAGACAACATCCCAATAAAGATCAATAAAGTCTTAATAGAGCCAAAGTTAATTGAAGCTAAACTAGGAGGGTTTGAGCTGCTTGAAGATCCATCTGCATTGAGGAGGGCACGTGTTCTACCGTTTGCTATGTCTTGGATAGCAATAGCATTGAGTTACTCTTCAGAAGGTTTTGTTAAAGATTTAGAGGTCCATTGGGAACTCGTACCAAGAGAATCTGAATTAGTAGTTAGCAATTTCTATTATGGTGATTTGAGAATTCGGAAAAATTTTACACAGGCCCTTCCTCATTACAGGTGGGAAGCTCCAAAAGAATTTGTATTTAAGATTCCTGAGCCGGTTCATGTTAATGAAATAGGTTCAGTATGGGGGGCTGTAGTAGGATTGGTTACTTTTTTGATTGCCTCGATCTTTTTAACGGCAGCCTCCTTAAATGGGTACAGCGGCAGGAAGCAATACAAGCAAGCAGGAATAATAGCTTCATTAGTTTTAGGCTTTAGCCTATTAGTCACCTTTTATTCTATACGCAATGCACAAATAGCTAAGCGAGAAGAATTGAAAAAGGTAGCGGAAGCTGTAACCAGAAATATTTATCAAGCATTAGAGGCTCCTTCTCAAAATCTCTTGGAAAAAGCTTTGAGGGTTTCATTAGACTCAGGCTCAGATGAGTCTTCTTTTAAGAAGCTTTCGGATCAATTACTGATTAGAGATAGAGGTCGATTCATATCTCATATCCAAAAATTGCACTTTAATGAGGCGGTTCTTGCTGCAAAGGGGGACAAGGAGCTTAAGGTTTTAAACTGTCGCTGGGAAATAGAAGGAATGCTCTTTTGTTGGGGACATCAAGCTTTGTCAAAAATCACCCAAGAAGGGCAGTTAGAGCTAGTACAGCTTGAGAACACCTGGAGACTGAGGAAGATCAAACTCATTAAAGCAATAAATCGTTCTAAAAATCTTCAAAATCTTGAAGATTAAATAATTAACAAAACTCTTATTGTGGCTCATATGTAATATTTAAATTTTTTTGCCTATTTGTAACGATTAGAAACTTGATGATTACTGTATTTTGGTTCTATATAGTGTGCATATGAAAGTATGTATCAGGTTTTTTGTAGCACTGACTATTTTATTTTGCTTCGGCTTATCTAGCTTACAGGCTGGTAATTGCGATATACCAGGAGATGTAGATCAAGACAGAGATTTTAGCTATAATGGAATCGACTACAGTATCAAGTACTCAACTGAATCTGGATCTTCAAATCGTATCTCAACGAGTGACGCTGCAGACCTGCAAGACATGGCAGAGAATAGCTATGATGATTATATAGGGGGTCTAAATTTTGCAGAACCTTATCTTAGCACATTTCCTGATTATACTATTATAGCGAAGGACGACTGGCACTATGCTGAGCCCTCTTGCGTTGCGATACATGCTCCAGATGTTAGAGAAAAATCACTCTTACAGATTCGTCAAGTCTTTGCCCATGAATATTTTCATACCATTCAGCGCCGTTACAAAGAAGATGCCTTTGGTAACGGCAATTCTGGTTACATCGGCAGTACCTTTGGGAAATGGGTATCTGAAGGTTCAGATGAAGGGATACTCGATATGGCCAACGCGGATTATGATAATACGACAGGATGGCCCTCATATGAAAGCCAAGCCGTAAGCGCTTTAAACTCTCCAGAGGCCAGTTTCTTTGACCGCGAGTATAATGGAGCATTGTTTTGGAAATACATCTATGAACAAATGAAACGGGATAATGATCCGGCAGCTAGCACGACACCCGTTTCTTATGGTTCCGAGTTTATGGTCGATTTTTACGACCGTTTAGTCGTCAATGGAAATTCGGGCAGCTCCGCATCAAAAGTGGCACTCGAAGAAGTCATGGCTACCTATAGCTCTCGCTCGTTGGAACGAGTGTATCTGAATCACTCTGTTGCAAACTACACCCGAGAGTTTGATGTTTCAGGAATTGCTAATAACACGCGTTACTTCTATATAGACGAGACAACTACAGGAGCCAATGCTTACAGTGATACAGTTAATAGAGAGATGGTCTCTAACTTTTTCCCGCTTTCCGACACGGGCGTAAATGTCAAAGCTTATGCTGCCAAATATTTTGAAGTAGTCGTTGGCGACCCAAATAGTTCGCCGTGTCAGGTATTTGGGATGAAGGCATCATCAGACAAACATATGGGGTTTGCCTTGATAGCTGTTGATTTTGATGGAAGAGTTGTTGCGGTTCGTGAAGGAAGAGGAACTGAATTTGGAGCTTCTGTTTTTAATTCCGAGACATCACCTGTATCTCGTATTTGCGGAATTCTGGTTGGTTTGGAGCAAGATGTCACTGCAGACATCGATCTGGATGCAGGATTCGTACAAACCTTTGATGTAATTCGCCCCACCTTTAGCTATAAGGCGTATCCAGGAACTTTTGATGATCCTGGAAACGTCCTCGTGAGAGTTTTTGTTGATGGTCCTCCAGCACTGAAGCCAGTTGGGGTAGGCAATCTTTCCATTCTCGGTCTGTTAAGAGAAGATTTTGAGGTTAGGATTAATAATGTTGTTTCCAATATCCTGACAGCGGACTATGTAGGGGGTGAATATTGGCTATTGGTTCAAGCACCGGGGTTTCCAGATATACCTGCCAACGGGAGTTATGATTTAGAGGTGGAGTTGTGTGAAGGGTCTAACGGTGTCCAGCTAAGCTCAGTAGAGTATGCTGAAATACAAATTAACCATGTGGTAGCGCTTGATATATCTGGTAGTATGGAAAATCCAACTTCTGCTAAACTAGATGCTGCAAAAGAAGCGGCTAAATTCTATATTGATGCCATAAGGGATGATGATCAATTTACTCTGGTTACTTTCACTGGAGACGCTGTTGAGTGTAATGATATCGGGGATGACGTATTCAATGAGGCCGGCAGTTCTGGAACCATCCTCGTAGCGGACAGCACCAGCAGAGGGGATATGAAATCCAAAGTCAATAGTCTAAGTTCTCTGAATTTGACTTCGATAGGTGATGGTCTTTGGGAATCTCGCAACGCTTTAGGTTCTGCGGCACTTCCACCTGCAGGGGTCATACAAATCAATCGTGTGCAGCTCTTAACAGATGGAATTGAAAACGAAGCTCGTTTTTGGGACTTAAATACATGCAATGGAGCGACAACCGTTCAAGAAGACATCACAGGCGATGGCATCATTGTCAATACGATTGCTTTTGGTGATGGTTCAGATCAGGCGCTACTGCAACAAATTGCTGGCGCTACAGGTGGTGACTATAGCTATGTTGATGTTGATTTCTTTTCTGGCTTAGCAGTAAGTACACCTCCTGGCGGCAATCCTTTTCTAAAGATGGCAAGTGGTGGATCCTTTGCCGCTTCAGCTACAGCCAGCGCCTCGTCATTAGTAACTTTACAAAATGCGCTTACACAAAAGTATCTCATGGGTGCGGAAAAAACTCGTGGTCTACAAAGACTCTGCTTTGAGGTTGGAACGATAGCCAGTGGTGACAGTATTTCAGTGCCTCTAGATTTAACCGAAGGGGATGTCGAGAACGCCATCATTTATGTGGGTTGGTCGGATCCCTCAAATTCTTTAGGGGTGGATGTTTTTGATCCGAGTTCCACTGATATAGCTGTCTTTTCAGACAAGCGTTTGGATAATGCTCATGTGATATATGTCATTGATCCTGGTGTGATGCTTGCCAAAGGTCAGTATGATTTTCAGTTGCAAAGTCCATTTGCAAATACCGTGGAATATTTTGTTGGGATCTCGGGTATTCCTGGCTCTGGCTTAGAAACGCAACTTACCCTTTCACAAATTCGACTCGGTGGTGGCAATAATGAGTTAGAGAGTCAATATGAACGCTTTGAGAAGTGTCTGCCCGTAGATATACGCACAACACTCGTTGATAATCTCGGTCCTGTTTTGGATGCTGTTGTCGATATGACAGTGATTCTACCTGATGGAACCGAAGTCTGTGGTCCTCTACAGCTCCTTGATGATGGAGGTAGCTACGATGGGCCAGCTGATGATGGAATATACGGGCATCGTTTCCGCAGAACGCTCCAAGCAAGCCCAAGACCACTAAATAACCAGATAGATCCTGCAGGTGGCATACCTGGTACCTATCGTGTGACGGTGACTGCGGTTGGTAAAGGAAATGATGGAACCGAATTTAATAGAACCTTAGAGGCCAGTTTTCAAGTATATGAGAGACGTGACGGACCTTTGGACAGAGATGGAGATGGTCTGCCTGATCAATATGAAAAATTATACAATTTCATTAATGGTGTGGATGACTCCGTCCTCGATCCAGATGAGGATGGCTTAACTACTGGCTTAGAGCACAAGCTAGGAACGCATCCGCTTGATCCTGACACAGATGGCGGGGGAGAATCTGATGGCTCTGAAGTAGAAAGCAACCTATGTCCTTTACAACCAGATGATGATCGTTTACCAGCTCCCACGGATGTCTCTATTATTACTACTTCAGATGTGGATGCTCATGGAGGCGGTTCCAACTTAATACCGGATAATCTCCTCCTGCAATTCCCCGATCACATCTCTTACACACAAATGGAGATTTACCGCTCGACAAATCCGAGTAACGTTACGAGTAATCTAGTTGGAGTGATTGATCTAGATGGAGTGGTTACCAACTCGGTTCACGATGGACCGCTTGTTGATGGCAAGACCTATTACTATAAGATGAGAGCGCGTGGTTTGGGGGGAGCAGCAACTCCCTTTTCTCGTTTGCTTTCAGCAGTGGCTAAATCGGATCCTGTGGCACCGACAGGGAATATTATCATTAACTGTAATGCCCCGTACACATCTTCAACTCAAGTGCAGATTCGCTTAAGTTACACAGTGGACGCAGTGGAGTTTCGCTTGAGTAATGACGTTGTTCCCACAGGCCTATTCTCACCAATACCAGCTAACGACGTAGTAGCTCCTTACAATCTACCAGGAACACTTATGAACGGAGATCTCGGAAAAATCTTTGTCCAATATAGAGATGCCAACGGTAACGTTTCTGTTCCAACATCTACGACAATACTATACAGAACAGACTTAGACTTCGATAACGATGGAGTTCTAGATCTCGCGGATGTGGATGATGATAATGACGGAATAGAGGATTCTGATGAGATTAAAAGCACCTTTACCAACCCATTGAATGCCGATTCCGATGGCGATGGCTTTGGTGACAAATGCGAGATTATTCTTGGTAGTGATGCAAAGGATGCTCTGAGTCTACCTGCCTTAGATCCGGCAAAGATATTTATAGGGCCAACCGATGTAGATATTGTTTTCCCTACTAAGCCAGGAATTGAGTACCAAGTAGAAGCTTCTCCAACACCATTTGGACCATGGACACCAGTCGGCCCTGTCATCTTTGGTGATGGTAATGATCAGGGCATTTCTGAGCCCTGGGCTCCTTACAGCGTTCGATTTTTCCGCTACGTGACAGTTAACTGTCCATAAGGAAATCGAGTCTCCAAAATGCTCGAGTCTTAGACTTCTAAGCTCGAGCTAATGATTTAACTTCTATGACATAATCCGGATTAAAATGGAACATCCATTTTTGTCGTCCATCAGTTTAACCGGTGTGTCCAGGGGATCCAAGTATTCATGGATTGTTCCGCCGGATTGATCACCTGATAGGAACACTGATTCAAGCACCATGCGACTATACAGATCTCTTGAGGTTTTCACCCGTGAAAACAGAAGAGTACAGATTAGATAAGGCACTGTTGCCTGCTAATGAGAAAATGCACTAACTCAGAATTATCAGAGTTTTCTTGATCACCACTCAATGATAGCCGAGCCCCATGTAAGGCCCCCTCCAAAAGCGACAAGCAGAATCTTGTCACCGCGTTCGAGAGGGTAATAGTCTTTTGCTTCATGCAAAGCTACAGGGATACAGGCTGCAGAAATATTTCCATAGCGTTGCACGTTAATAAAGCGTTTCTCCTTGGGGACCTTTAAACGGTCCGAGAGAGCATTGATAATGCGAATGTTTGCCTGATGGCTAATGACGCATTTGATATCGTCAACGGTGCAGCCTGCTTCTTTCATGGTGCGTGTAGCAGAATGATACATGGCAATAACTGCTTTTTTAAAGACTTCTTGACCGCTCATGACCATGCCTTCCCGAGGCAGTGTTTCTACGTCACAGCCAAAGTAAACATCCTTGCGCCCGTTATTTAGGTAAAGAACATCACCAGCACGGCCGTCGGCTCCTAGGTGGTGAGCAATTAAGTTACTGCGCTTATCCTCGGTAGGCCGGATGATGACAGCTCCAGCTCCATCTCCAAAAAGAACACAGGTGTTTCTGTCGGACCAATCAATGTAGGCTGAAATGCGTTCTGCACCAATGAGCAGAATATTTTTATATTTACCGGTAGCGATAAAGCCACTAACCATAACCAACCCATAAATAAATCCTGTGCAAGCGGCCTGAAGGTCCATGGCACAAGCATGAGTGGCTGCAATCCTTTGTTGGATAGAACAAGCTACAGAAGGAAATATAGCATCGGGACTAATAGTCGCAACAAGGATGAGATCAATATCCTTAGGTGAAAGTTCGGCGTTTTTCATAGCCATCTTAGCAGCTTCAGCTCCGAGATCTGCAGTTAACTCCCCGGGGGCAGAAATTCTTCTCTCTTTAATACCCGTGCGGGTAGTGATCCACTCATCTGAAGTGTCGACCATTTTTTCAAGCTCATCATTTGCGAGAACTTTTTTGGGTAGATAAATTCCCGTGGACGCAATCTGCATTCCAGGTACTGCGTTTACTTTTTCCATGCTAATGAGAGACCTTTTTTGTTGTGTTCTTTAAATTGAGAAACTTGCTCTATAATTTGGTGGTTGATATTTTTTTCAATGGCCTGAGCTGCGACACGTATAGCGTTTTTCATAGCTAAGGGAGTAGAAGATCCGTGAGCAATGACGACGGTTCCATTTAGGCCTAGAAGCAAGCTTCCCCCATATTCCTCATAATTGGTTTTCTTCTTGATAGCGGCAAAGGCTTTTCGAGCAAGCCATGCGCCGAATAGTCGAGTAGGTGTACTGTTCAACTCGTGCTTGAGCCAGCTAAAAATAGAATGGGCGATGCTTTCGCTTGTTTTGAGAACGACATTTCCCGTGAAACCATCTGTAACGACGACTTCAACTGGGTTTTCGTAGAGGTCTCTTCCCTCAATGTTCCCAATAAAATTGACGGGAGCAGAACGTAACATTTTGAAAGCTTCTTTGGTGAGGTCATTACCCTTGGCATCTTCAGTTCCCACGGAGAGAAGTCCAACACGGGGCTTGGTAAAACCCAAAGTGCTCTTGGAGTAAATACTGCCCATGATGCCATAGATAGTCAGATGTTCAGCGCGCGCATCTACGTTTGCTCCCACATCCAAAAGGACAAAAACATTTGTTTCAGTAGGCATCAGAGCAGCAATGCCTGCTTTAGGTACTCCAGGAAGAGTTCTCAAGCGGAGCGAAGAACAAGCTGTCATAGCACCAGTATTTCCAGCTGATACAGCAGCAAGCGCCCGGCCTTCTTTAACTAATTCAATGGTGCGATTTATAGAGCTGTCCTTTTTCTTACGGACGGCAGCTACAGCGGGTTCGCACATTTCAATGACTTCTGAGCAGTGATTGATGCTGATGCGATCAGGTGTTTTACTTACGCCGAGCTTAGACAGCTCCATGCGGATGCGTGGCTCATCCCCTACAAGGATGAGTTCTTCAATTTGTGGAAATTCTGATAATGCGTCGATTGCGCCCGCAACTGGGTTTCCAGGCGCGAAGTCGCCACCCATAGCGTCAAGGGCAATTTTCATCTAGTGCAATCAGGCAATAGGGCTGAGCATTCTATAGGTATATATGGTTGCAAAGAATTAGCCTTCGGCAGTCACTGAGATAACTTGGCGTCCGCGGTACATACCTGTGGCAGGGTCTACTCGGTGTGAGAGATGTTTGGACTTGGTCTTGGTGTCAGTGCGTAACTGGATAGGATCTTTGCGGTGGGAAGCCACTCGTTTACGAATCTTGCTCTTTGAAGTTCTACTTTTTGGTACTGCCATAATACTCCTTTATATACTACGTACTTAATCGGTTTTTAAATTATCTAATTTGCCCCAGACATCTTTTTTTCTTAAATCTGAGAATTCGTCCTTTTGCTGAAGGTAACTTTTCCCAGATAGAGGACAACATTGCTGTGCATCCAGCTTACAGGCATAAACCATCGGCAAGCTGAGCAAGATATCTTCTCGGATATCACTCGTCAAGTCGATTGAGCTATCTCTGTGGCAGCGGTAGGATTGGCAAAATTCTCCTACGTCTACTTTCCAGGGGATAGGGTCGACACAGCGTGCGCAAGAAACTTCGAACTCTGTTTGTATTTTTCCTCGTATAAGGCATTCATCTTCAAGGATTTGTATCTCTAGCTGATAAGAAATGGTCTCCCATTTGATGAAATCCTTCAGGGGAAGATCATAATGGGCGGTGGGCACAGATCCTGAGATCATGCTGCCATCATCTTTAATTGTTCTGAGATCGATTTTCATGAAAGTGCTATTTAGGCTTGCTTGCCGAGCATTTCCTCCACGGGTGGTGGAACATATTGGCTAATATCTCCTCCGAGACTGCTAATTTCCTTAATAATACGTGAACTAAGATAAGTGTAGTTGTCTTTGGGCATAAGGAAGATAGTGTCAACATTAGGATTGAGACTTCGATTCATCAGTGCCAATTGAAATTCAAATTCAAAATCAGAGACAGCTCTCAACCCTCTGATGAGGGCGGTGGCGTTGAGGTTAGCCGCAAAATTCACGGCCAACCCCTCTACTTGTTTGATACGTATGCGCTGAGCTCCTTCAATCAGCTGGATTGATTTTTTTACCAGTTCTGCTCGTTGTTCCATGGTAAAGGTATGCTTTTTAGAGCTATTTGTTGCAATCCCTATGATGACTTCATCAAATTGTCGCAGAGCACGTTCGACAATGTCCAAATGTCCGTTAGTGATAGGATCAAAGCTGCCAGGGTAGAGAGCTATTCGACGGGAATTTTTCATTGAGCGGATGTTAGAGGTTTCCTGTGAGAATTTCCAGCTTGCTGTTGCAGTTGCACTCAAAGTGATAGGCTGTAGTATTCACTGAATTCTAAACGATGTTAGGCTTTTTTAAAAAAGAAACACCAGGCAGGTTAACTAGGATCATCATAGCCATCAACGTGGTGATAGCTATAGCAGGCTTGGCTTTAGATGCTTTTCTTGGGACACGTGGTGTTGCACAAAGTATTTTGGGCTTACATTTTTCTGACTTAGCTCAGGGGAAGATTTGGCAACTATTTACCTACATGTGGGTGCACGCCGAGTTAGTGGGACCTACAGCGTTGCATCTAGTTTTTAATATGATGACTCTCTATATGTTTGGAAGGGTAGTAGAGAGTGAATTAGGACCTAAGCACTTTATCTCCATTTATTTTTTGGGTGCCCTGGTATCTGTATTTGTTTTTAGTGCGGAAGTGTTACTGCGTGATGGAATGGCTATTTTCCAACCAAGTCCAAATGGAGAGGGTGGTTTAGTAGGAGCAAGTGGTGGAGTTTGTGCCATAGTCATGGCCTTTGCGTTATTAAGGCCTAATACAAAGCTGATGATTTTCCCGATACCCGTGCCGGTTAGAGCCATTCGCATGATGATGGTTTTTGCGGGTCTGTCTCTTCTATTAGTAGTTACTGCGCAAGTTTTGAGGTTGAGTGATCAAGACTCAATGGAAAGCAGTGGCACATTTTGGAGCCTTTTACTTTTCCAGATCGCTCATAGCGCCCATTTGGGAGGGTTAGGTTGGGGATACTTCTATATGGTCTTGCTCCACAAACAGATGAAGAAGAAGTATAGTCAGGCTGAACCTAATGAGGATAAAGGCTACTTAAAAAATTTATCCGCGCGAGAGCTATTACAAGAATCAAATCGGGTTATTGATAAGATGAATCGATATGGGGTCGAGAGTCTGTCTCAAGAAGAATATGAGATTTTAGATTTATTGCGTAGGAGAATGTAGGAAGGAATAGTCAATAATGATAGAGGGCATAACAGCTACAGAACTATCAAAGCAATTAGATAGTCAAAAAACGAAACTAGTGCTCGTGGATGTTCGAGAGGCTGATGAGTGGGAAATTTGCCGTATTGAAGGTGCACAGTTGATTCCGCTCTCAGAATTTGCCGAGAGATCACTAGAGGCTTTAAGTAAAGAGGATAAACTGGTGCTATACTGTCATCATGGAGTAAGATCTGAAAGAGCTGCAGCTTGGCTTGTGCAGAATGGGTATACTCTAGTGCGTAACTTGTTAGGTGGGATTGATGCCTGGTCTTTGGATGTCGATAACAAAATCCCAAGGTATTAATATTGTTCCACTGATGAAGAACCTCCACATCTCGTAAATCTTCGCTTTTCCGGATGCTCTTATGGGTGGTAGCAATGTGCTTTCCTAGGAGATGATGTAAATAAAGATCTCTGTTATTGATATAGTGGATCTTACTTGTATAACTGTAAGAAGTATTTTACCAGAGTTGGGCAAGCAGCCCGTATCGGAAGTGCAATAGTCGAGTTTTATGCCAAGTTTTATAGATTCTATATTTGAGAAATTATCGAAGCATCCCAAGCGCGTTATCTTTTCTGATGGTGCAGATACTCGGGTTATAGAGGCTGCCCAGGAGTATACAAACCGCAAGCTGGGTCCAGCCATTCTCTTAGGCAATCCTGATAAAATCCAGAGTATGGCTAAAGATTTAGGTGCTTCTCTAAAACGTATTTTGGTTATTGATCCCAAAAATGCTCAAGATATGCCTTTGTTTGTGAGACGCCTTGAGACGGTGCAGCGCTACAGGGGGATTACGAATCAGGACGCTAGGCAGATTCTTAAAACTCCAAGTTATTTTGCATGTATGATGCTACAAAATGGTCAATGTGATGCCTTGGTTGCTGGCACTAGCGAGTATTCGGGAAATATACTGCGGCCTTTATTCCAATTGATCAAGCCTTTCCCCGGAATCAAAAGTATTTCAAGTTGTATGATCATGCAATTGCACGAAAGTCCGTTTGGTGATGAAGGTCTCTTTTTCTTTGCGGATGCTGGGGTAATACCCAACCCAAATGTAGAGCAGTTAGCTGATATTGCTTATGAGACAGCCCGTTTAAGACGTCAGCTATCAGGCAAGACGCCACGAGTCGCTATGTTGTCTTACTCTACCAAAGGTAGTGCTCAAACGCGTGATTCGCAGAAGATCGTTGCGGCTACAGCGTTAGCACAGCAGAAATTTCGCGAAAATAGATTGGATGCTTACATCGACGGCGAGCTACAAGTGGATGCTGCTTTATTACCAGAAATTGCAAAATTAAAAGCTCCTGAGAGTCAAGTTGCAGGGAAAGCTGATGTGTTTGTCTTTCCTGACTTAAATTCAGGAAATATAAGTACTAAATTGATTCAAAGGCTTTCTAAGGCTGAGGCCTATGGGCAAATTATGTTAGGTTTATCTAAGCCAGCAGCAGAACTATCGCGAGGTGCAGCAACAAGAGATATACTTGGGGTTGCAGCAATCGTTGCTGTTCAGGCTATCGAGTACCGGAAATTGTATCCAGAGCAAGCCTAGAAGTAAGATCATCTCCAGCGACCTACAATCCTTGCTCTGAGGCCTAGTTTGAGTGATGTCGTCTAGTTTACTCAAGTTGTTCTTAAGATAACTGCCTTGTTAAGGCTTTTTGTTTTGATCTGTATTCAATGAGGGCTAGCGTTAGGGATGCGTTTGGTTTTTTTGGGTGATGTGGTTGGTGAGCCCGGTCGCGAAGCGATTAAGCAAGCGGTTCCCAAATTTATAGATAAGTGGGGTCCAGATTTTATAGTCGTCAATGGAGAGAACGCGGCGGGTGGCAAGGGGATTACACCTAAATTAGCTTACGAATTGCTAAGGGCCAAAATAGATGTGATTACTTTAGGTGATCATTGCTGGGATCAACGAGAGATTCAGGGATTTTTTGAAGAAGAGCCTCGCTTGATTCGGCCTTTTAATTTTCCTGATAATTCTCCTGGTAAGGGGTGGGTTCGAGTTCATGGCAATGGAAAAAAACTTGCTGTTATTAATGCGCTTGGAAGAACCTTTATGCCTTTTCCCGTGGATAATCCTTTTTCTGGTATTGATGAGTTGCTACTAGAAGTGAAAAAGGAGACACCTTGTGTCTTGGTTGATTTTCATGCTGAGACGACTTCTGAGAAAATAGCCTTTGGACATCACTGCGACGGTAAAGTAAGTGCTGTCTTAGGAACGCATACTCACGTCCAGACAGCAGATGAAAAGGTACTTGAAAAAGGTACGGCTTACATCACGGATGTTGGTTTTTGTGGACCGCATGATTCCGTTATTGGTCGGGACAAAAAGGTGATTGTCGATCGCTTTCTAACACTTATGCATTCCAGAATGCCAGTGGCAACTAGTGGAAACCAAGCTGACGGTGTTATGCTGGAAATTGATGATGACACCGGTAAGGCTATAAGTATCCAAAGAATACAGGAGTCTGTCGAAGATGGGCTCTAATCTTTATACCCCGTCGCTAGCCGCTGTGGTAATGGATTTCTTAAGACTTGATCTTTGCTCGGCAAATGGTAGCAAACCCCACAAGCTGATTTAAGCAACTTGTGGGGTAATTGATTAGCTGCAAGTAAGTTTTTATTTACTCTGCTACAGTCACACTAACATTTTGAATAGTTGCAGTCGTGGGTGTGTTAGCATCCTGTGAAGTGACAGGTAGCCCGACGAAGACACTACCTAACATACTGATGTTGATAGAGGAGCCAATTTGCGTCCAGGTAACTCCGTCATCGGAACTGTAACTCGAGAAGCTATCTCCTTCGCGAATGATGCGCACCCATTTTGGAGTAACAGCGGGTATGCTGGTATCATCTGTTTGCTGACCCGTGGTGACACGTCTTTGGAAAGAAAGGGTATTACTCGTTTGCGTAACAACGGTCATGGCATGAGCTGCATCTGTGTTGAGTGAATCTCTAATCATGACGCCTGCCTTCGCCAATGAGGGCGAAGCGAGTAACGAGGTTACTTCTGCTGTGACAATGACATCTCCAGTGACTTCTTTGTATACAAAGTGAAATTCGTCATTCGCACCCGAGATATCTTGACCAGCTGCTGTTACAGTGAACACGCGATTAGCATTGTTGAAACCAGTTGAGCCTGGAAGTGATGGTGCTCCAATGTCTAGGCTATTCCAACCAATACGGTCCCAAGGCGACAAGTAGCTACCGTCAATAACCGTTGGTAATGGATTAAGTGCATCACTGTTTTTCTCCCATGCGACAGCTACATTGTCTGAAGCCTTGCCTTGTTTATGCAAGATTTCGAAGTAATACCTTTCTCCTGCTATCAAGGGGAATTCTATGGATTTCTGTTCCCCTAGACCCGTGTATTTATACCATTGATATTGCTTAGTTCGACCTGGAAGCGAAGCCATTAAAGTTTTATTTACTTCGGTATCATCGGTGCTCAAGTAGAGCTCCGATCTATTGTCACCAGCCAGCCAAAAGGTGTAAGAACCTGATTCCTTTGGATGCAAGTAACCTTGGATACGTTGCCCGTAAAAGATGCCATACGATGAAAGATCTAAAGCCGCGATCTCATCATAGAGATCAGGTGCTTCCAGCAAAGGAATAGCTTTTGTTTTATTACCCAAGATATTTTCCCACAGCACTCTTGTGGCTGATCCAGACGCTGCAGGTGTCAAGGGCTGGAGGTATTCACCATCAATCACAGTAATCAATGGGTGTTCTGGACTTGTCCATCCCACTTGCATATGATCCTGGCCGATTCCTGCTTTGTGCAGTGCTTCTATGTAATAAAGTTGTCCTGCTTCGAGCGTAAAGGCAGCGGATTGCTGGGAGGGAAACGTATCCCACTCTTCTTCCCCTGTAGAACCAACAAAGCTGGCGATAATGGTGGCGCCTAGGGGATCGAGTGTGTCACCAGAGCTTGTCAACTTCAGCTCACAACTTTCGCTACCTGCAATCCAGAACGTATACTCGCCGGTGATTTTAGGTGCGAGATAAGCAGACCATCTGGAGCCGTAATTATCTTCATCATTATATTGATCGTAGAGGACAGCAAACGAAGGGTAGTAAATGATATTATCGGCTCCCGTTGCCACAGGAATCGTATCGACGGTGGAGCCGAGGATATTGTTCCACACCTCTCGCATAATGGCGAAGGCTGAAGGGTTACTGTCTGGATCAAATTGATCTAGAATGGCATCATTATCCCTATCCACATCGAGATAGTTTGGAATACCATCGCCATCAAGATCAGCCATGCCTTCTTCATTATCCGGTATGGTGTCCCCATCTGAGTCTCCGACACCAAATACGAAAACGGTCCAATTAAACGTGGTATTAGCAGATTGAACAGGTGTACCATCATCCGTCACGGTAATTGTTACGCTGTAGGGACTTCCTAAGGATGCATCTGTAGCAATAGTTCCTGAAATAAGTCCTGTGACCCCATCGATACTAAGTCCACTTGGCAAATTAGAAGCTTCATAAGTCAGGGTTTGATCTAAGTTCGGATCATTCGCTGATATTTGTAATGAAGGAGTATCTCCCTCTGAGTTTGCTTGATTGCTAACAGAAAAAATAGATGGAGGTTGATTGGTGGGTGCTCCAGAACCATCAATTTCAATAGCCGAAATTTTGGCATTGTTAACACTAGCCGTGAAATCAATATCGAGTTGACCATCTGTGACGACGATATCATTGATCTGAACAGCATAGGCAGTAACTGGACCTACTATATCATTAAGATCTATACCAATTAATGTCGCTTGGGCATTTTCAATGGAGACATCGAAGATACGATGACCAGGTCCATTTTTTGAAGGCTGGAGAGATGATCCGAAAAAGATTTCGGCAAAATGCAAGGTGACCGCATACGTTCCTGAAGTTACAGCAATACTGTAATCTAAAGTATCACCATAGCGTTCACTTTGATAAAGCGGATCTTCGACTGTGTTATTAATTGAGTCAACTGTTGTAGTATAGGTGGTACCTCCTGTGAAGAAAGTGTCAGCTAGCCATATATTACCTTGGGTGTCGGTGTATTCCAGTCCTCCGGTGTTGATGCGTATGACATCAGTTGGTGAGTAATTTTCGTCATACTCAAGCACAATTAGGTTGGAAAGCAGACTGGTAGCACCCTTTTCATCTATTGTTACAGCGGCGAGGTAGTTAAATCCACCTTCAGGATCTGAGTCTGTCAGCGTGATTGGGATTTCAATTTGACCCGTTGCACCAAGATTGGCATCGATTTCGTTGATGGCTATGACGCTATTAATCTCATAGGGGTCTGGGTCGTATGAGCCCTCAGCTTGCACAAACATAGCCCCTTCTACAACTAGAAGTGAAATGTCTGTATTGAATGGCCCAGTGACAGTAACTAACTGGTTTGTTTCACTCACTGTGGCATATGATTCTGAAATCTCACTAACTGAAATGGTAGGAGTCTCTGGAATGACATTGGTAACTAACACAGTTGAGGCACTTAAGCTGTTTGGTTGGGTCCGATAGAGTTCTACAGTTTGAATTTCACCACTGTCATAGACCACAGTAACTGTGCTACCGATCAGTTCGAAGCCAGAAATACTACCTGATTCGCCAGGTCCAGGTGCTTCAGTTCCCTTGATACTTGTTGGATCATTGTCGATAGAGAATTTGAATGCCTCACCAGAATCAAAGTCGTTGAAGTTTATCTGTAGCGAGTCAAATCCATCATCATTGTCGACACCATTGTGGAAGTCTAGAAGTTGGTGAGATAGGAGTCCTGTCTCACTTGTGCCAGTATCTGCCGTAAACGGCTTGGCTACAACATCTCCTGCAAGACCATCTGGGTCATAGACCATGTCAGGGAACATACCAGTGGCTAAATTGAAAGTAACCGACGATATTTTCTGACCACCAGTTGAAGTGTTTGTAATAGAAAAGGAATCTTTAGAATAAGTGCTGGCGTTGATATTTTTTTTCTTCGGTGCGACATTCACAAGGGCAGATGCATTGGAAACATCTTGGGTAATTTCGATGTAATCATAGGATACCGCGAATGGAGCTGCTCCTCCAGTAGTTGCAATAATACCTACGGCCATGGCCTTGCTATTATTTTGTACACAGTTGAGAAGCTCTCCTTGCAATAGAATGGGACTACCAAGGTATGTTTCTAATCCACTAGAGAGTTCATAGCCCGCTTGCGCCGTTCCCGCAAGAGGATCGACTTTCAAGATTAATTCCATAGCGGTTTCTGTTAGTAAGCCATTCTCTGTATAGATTGTTTCTGAGAATACGCCAGCATTTTCCACAACTACTTGTATGCCTCCAGCGCCGTTGTTATTGTTTAGTGCTACTTTGAGGTAATTATCTTGATCTCCATTGCCCATGTAGAAACCGTGTGAGCGGAAACCTGTCGGAGTATTCGAGTTGAAAAATGGACCAGCGATAGCCACTTTGATGGTGAATGGTCCAGAGGCAGCACTCACATCCACTCCAAATTGTAGAGCGTTGCGTTGTGTATTAGTAGCACCTAAGGCATCGCCTGCTCCAACAATAGGATTGGTAACGATTCCAGAGGTTCCACCAATGATCAAATCTGTCTCATCTATTAAACTTTGGTAGTCGGTGACACCATCGGTCATCAAGCCCGTGAATCCGGTTCCACCGTAACCAAAGCCAGGGTCGTTATTGAGTAGGGTGTAAATGATAGGTAGCTTGGCGGAAAGGCCATTATTTGGGTCACGCGCATAAGGGTCGGAAGTATCTGGTATGCCGTCATTGTCGTCATCAGTGTCCAGCAGGTCAGAAACAAAGTCTAAGTCTTCGTCGCTTGGAATGCTTGCAGGGGAACAAGGGTTGGTTCCATTGGCGATTTCGTCCTGATTATTGTAGCCATCTCCATCTTCGTCAAAAGCAGGATCATCTACTCCAAGACAATTGAAAAAGTCATTGGGTTCAAAAATGGTGATGTTGTTTGATCCATAGGTTGCGGTCCATATCGTTCCCGGAAAAATATCGTTGTCACCTTGAGCAGTGATGTCAAGAGGCTTCGATCCAAAATTACTTGCAAAGATGCTGTCATTGACCAGAGCATCACCTGTCTCGTTGAATTCAAATTCATAGATGTCTCCAGCAAAGCCTGCCGCCAGTAAGTGACCTTGCATGCCGCCAGCAAAATTAGTTGCTGTATATTCGACCAGACCATTAGTTGATATAGGGACAGTCCATAGGGCACCATCATCAACTCCTGGATTACGATAATCACCTTGCTGAATATCAGCTTCACTCAAGGGCACAGGTGGCCAGTCGGATGGGAGAAGGGCGGGATCTGTCACAAATACTTGGTCGCCACTGTTGACTCCTAAATGAGTAGCCAGAATTCCTTCGGCTTGAGTATAAATGTAAGCTCCAGCAGGATTCGCGCGTATAGGTGTGGGGTGACCCGCATAATACCCTTTTCCTGTAATGAAGTGGAGACCATCTTCGTTATTTACTGGCCCGTCACCTCCAGGTCCAGGATCACTTGAGCCTGGTTCACCAATAAGGTAGTCATTGGAAACTGCTGCAGTGTTTTCTCCTGCCGGATGACCTCCCCATGCACCATTAGGTCCATTATCAACTGAATATAAACGTCCCGACTCTGTAAGTACCACATCGTAGGGATTACGAAATCCAGAGGCATAAACTTGAACGGGTCCACCTACAACAATTTTTGCCATGTTGAAACCATCATTACCACCCCATGGATCATTTTCCGGAAGTTGACCTGGTCCTCCTCGAGTTGGGTCATCAAGGGTAGGGATGTCATAAACATAGTTTCTACCACTGTTGGCATCAGTTAAAATGGGCATGGCTTCAAGCGCAGTTAGATCAATCTCCAGAATTGCAGCTGCTAGCGCATATTCAATGGCATAGGCAAAGTTTGTTGAGGGAGCTCCTGCATTGGTATTTCCTCCCTGTGCGAGATACAGTACATGGCGCACAGGATCATAATCCATCCCATTGCAAGCGTGATTCTCCTCCGAACGTGGCAAACCTCTGACGATGTCAAGCACATCCCAAGCACTCCCGGTCCATGTCAGTCGGGTAATGACACCACTGTTGGTGTCGAGACCTTGGTCGCCTTTGCCTTGAGCTCCAGCACCGATCCGAGGGTCACTGGAAGTAACATAAAGAATGGGATTTGCTGACGTTCCCAAAACCAGCAACCCGGTAATTTGCCGTTCCGAAAGGGAATTAGGAGTTCCATCGTCATCATAATTCGGAATCGATTTGACTAGCGTAATGGTTTCCGTGTTAGTCACGCTGTAATCGTTAGTGCCATTTCTAACAATCGTGTATGCGTAAATCAGACCATTTTGTTGAGATACATACAGGCGATCATCGGGACCAAACTGTAAGGATGTTGGATTTTTAAGCTTTTCTCCCGCCAGTCCACTGGGAGTGAAACTAATGGTTTGAGCAACTAATGAAGCAGGTAGCAACATCAGCGATATTATAAAATTCCCTAAAACCAGACGTATCCGGGAAACGATTCTCTTGTTGAGCATATTTTTCATAATGATAGATCAGCTATAATTTTTTATTTGGTAAAATGACTATTTATTTATCCAAAATTTAATGAAGGCTCTTGGACTAATTCGTTAATCAAAGTTATCTTCTAATAAATTTCAGCGCGGAGATTATTTAAA